>JALSIU010000210.1 GCA_026989715.1 Methylomonas sp. | reverse complement strand
CTTGCGCCAATATATCCATGTCCGTATTCGGCGAAATAGGGGGTTCTAGCCATAGCTTTGGGCCGCAGTCGGGGCAGGCATTCGGTTGTGCATGAAAGCGACGATTGGCAGGATTATCATATTCAGACTGACACTTTGAGCATTGCTTAAAGTCCGCCATGCTGGTATGGATGCGGTCATACGGTATGCTGTGAATAATCGACAGCCGAGGTCCGCAATTAGTACAATTGGTAAAGGGGTAGCGATAACGTCGATTGTTTGCATCATTAATATCTGCGGTACACTCTGAACACGTTGCGCTATCTGCTGCAATGGCGGTTTGTATATGACTGATCTGGCTGGCAATAATTTGGAAAGTGGTGGCTGGCCTGCCGGATAAGCATTGTTGCTGTAGGCTATCAA
Organism: Methylomonas sp.; assembly: GCA_026989715.1. GTDB lineage: Bacteria > Pseudomonadota > Gammaproteobacteria > Methylococcales > Methylomonadaceae > Methyloprofundus. The sequence continues at coordinate 15,960 of JALSIU010000210.1, read as the reverse complement.
TTCGGGCTAAAGGTGGGCAATGCGTCTGCAAGGATTCAGTAAAGCGTTCTAGTAAGGTTTGGCTTCCCCAAATTTCAATTAAAACACCGTCACCATCATTCAATACATGACCGGATAACTGTAATTGCTGCGCCAGACGCCAGACAGTTGGGCGAAAACCAACGCCTTGCACTAGCCCACGTACGCGAATTTGCCACCCGATTGTTAGATTGTCTGTTGTCATGATTATGCTTAATGTACCGTGCACACCATGCACGGATCAAAAGAGCGGATAATATGCTGGATAGCAACGGAGGCTTTGGCCTCATCTTCCACACGTGTTCCTTGTAATGCCAATTCTAAAGCACCAGGTTGAGCGGATGCATCACGAGGGGAAAAATTCCAGGTGGTCGGTGCGATAATTTGATAGTTATCAATACGACCGCCTTTGATGCTGAGCCAGTGCCCTAAACTCCCACGTGCGGCTTCGACGAGTCCTGCACCTTGAGCCTCTTCCGGCATGGGGGCTGTTAGGCAAAAAGTGTCTTGCACGTGTATTTGTTGACACCATTTTTCCATTTCAGGAACCACGAGAGCCAACTCCAGCAAGCGGGCGACTACGCGGTGATGTACATTACTACCTGAGTGCGAGACGAGTTCTTGAATCAATGCTTGACCATTGACTATTTGCCGAGCAATCGCGCCGACTTCAACCATTTTTCCATCAAGTCTGGGGGCTTTACACCAGCTATAGCCGTCAGGCTCGTGATTGCCGGCGAGCGTGCTGCCCTCAAAAGGGTGCTTGGCTTCGTGTTCACCGCTTAACCAGCTATGTGATAGGTCTTCGCTGATTTGATGGGGTTCTAATGGAGCGTATTGATGTTGCCAAACTCCGGCTTTAAACAATGCCGTTTGTTGATTGTGATACGCGCCATAACTCATAAAGCAATCACCGGCACGCCCGAGAGAGTCTAAGTTTAAGTCATCGGCAAGCATTAAAAATCGGGAAAAATCTGCGTTGGGATAGCTTTGTTGCCACGTGGAGAGTGCATTTGCCGATTGAATGGCGGCAACTTGTTCAAGTTCAGCACCAAACAGTGTTTCCTGTAAAAAATGACGAAAGCTACGAATGATGGTGAGTAGGCTGATTTTTTCTTGTGCGGTGATGGGACGTGTCGTTCCACCTGGTTGTATCGCCAGAGAATGTGGCCATTTACCGGCAAGAATACCAGTTAAATGCAATAAGGCCGCACGTGCCGGTAAGACTTCTTTTGTTGCAGTGCCCGTTTGTGCTTTAAAGCGTGCCTGAATGCTGTCAAACCAGTTTTTATCGGCATACACAGGGCGTGCAAAATCAGGCATAAAGAAAAGATAAAAATGGGTCAGGTGATCGGCCATATTTTCGGCTGCGAGAATAAGGTTGGCAGCCAATTGCCCATTAGGGCAAATTTGTATACCTTGTGCAACTGCAAGTGCTTGTGCAGCGGCAATCGATTGAGAAACTGAGCAAATACCGCAGATTCTAGGCGTATAAACCAGCGCATCTAACGGGTCTTTAGCTTGTAATATTTGTTCAAAACCACGAAATAAAGGCGAATTGACCCATGCTTTACTGACTTGATTTTCATCTATTGCAACATGTACTTCCAAATCGCCTTCTACACGATTAAATGGACCAAGAATACGGCGTTGTGTGGGTGGTTTTTTCATATCGGGTTAAATTTTTCCAATGATTTCATACTGCATTATATTGATTTCGGTACGATATGTGGGCGTTAATCCTCGTCGCTTAGTGCGTCCTGCAAATTTTTTATTATCAAAAGATGCAATTCGAACGCTAAAAAAAACAGTCTTGCAAACCATTAATTTTTGTCCTGTTCAGTCTTATCACCTGGTGCAATACGAATATGATCTGCTGTCGCATTGACTTTAAGGCGGGTGGGGGTAGCGGCTTTTGCTAGAGAGGATAATGCCACAAACCAAGCTTTAGGGACATCGGTTGGCAAGCCGACAGGAATACCGGCCACTTGACGTGTGCGGGTGAAATGGCCTTCCGGTTCTTCAAATTCCGGTGCGGTACAGTTAATACAGGCATAGCCGCCACGTAGGCAAGAGCCACTACCATTCCATAGGCGGGTATTGCAATCAGCGCGCGCTTGTGTACCAAGGCAGCCTCTATGTTCCATCATGCAACCTTGATCGGTCGGCTGTTCTGCGCTGGCTTTAAATTCATAATATTCATTTCTAGGGCAACCGTGATGGACTAAATGATCAGTATAGCTTCGCGGGCGTTGGTAATGATCTAAATTATCTTGGTTAAAATCACCTAATGCTATTTGTACCAGCGTTTCTAATACCCAGTTGGGGTGAGTGGGGCAACCTGCAATATTAATGACCGGCAATTGGGCAGGGCTGAGCCAGTTTTGACCGAGTAATCCGCCTGCTAATTCCCCTGTATATTGTAAACCGCAGGCTTCCCCCGGATTGATACCTGCCATGGTGATACCGCCAAATGCAGCGCAATTGCCAACGGCAATCGTGTAACGTGCTTTTTCGCTCAGGCTGGCAATCACTTGCATCATGGGACGCTGGGTACCGCTGAGTATATGAAAGCGTCCCGAACCATTAGGGCCTTGCATCACAGAACCTTCTATGCACAGTGCATCCAGCTGAATATTACCTTGTTCTATGCTTGCTAATAGAGCTAGAAATTCATCGCCACCGGCTTCACTGAGTGAAGGGTGCCAGAGTAGTTGTATATGATTTAGGTGGAGGTAGCTTAAAAAATCGGGGGTTTCTGCATTCAATAATGACATACTGCAACCACCACAGCCACCGGACTGTAACCAGAGTAAGTTGAAGGGCTTAGTCATGCGGTGCCTCATTAGGTAGGCTGAGCGTAAAAACGGCTCCTCCTTGTGGGCGATTAGCAGCGGTTAAATCGCCATGACATTGCTCGACTGCTAGCCCATAGCTGATATAAAGCCCCAGCCCCGTGCCGTAACCTGCCGGTTTGGTGGTGAAAAAAGGGTCAAAAATGCGAATGATGTCTTGTTGCTTGATGCCATGTCCATTATCATGGATACGGATGTTTATTTTACTTTTAGTGGTTTGAATGCTGATGTAGAGCTGAGGAGTATGGGGGGATAACTCTGCGATGGAATCAACAGCATTTTGAATGAGGTTAATTAAAATTTGATGGATATAACCTTTGTTGTTAAATAGAGTGAGTTGTTTGGGGTAATCGGTCTTAATATCGGGTTTAAGTTCGGCCGCATTCAGTACCCAAGCACAAGCACGCTGTATGAGTACTACAATATCAAAATAGCTTTTTTGTTGTGTTTGAGGTGTGGCAAATTGGCGTAAATTTCTGACGATTTCACTCACTCTTTCTGCCCCTTCTAATGAGCCTGTAATTAATGGCTGTAGGTCATTGAGGATTTTATCAATATTGAGTTCTGTGCGTAATTGCTGACAACCGGCTACACGGGGGGTACTATGTATTGCCGTGAGATAAGTTTGCAATCTTTTTTCATAATTTTGTAAAGCATGCATATTGGCATAAAGAAAACTGATGGGATTATTCAGTTCATGTGCCACCCCTGCGACCAAGCGGCCGAGAGAGGCCATTTTTTCTGATTGAATCAGGCGTTGTTGCGTGCTTTTGAGCTGCTCATGTGCTTGGTGTAATTCAGAGTAGGCTTTGCGTAATTCACCTAATGGCCTGCCGGTAATGACATAGCCGGCAAGGCGATTTTTATGGTCATGTAATGGACTGCAATTAATCGCCATAGGCGTAATATCTTGCGTTTTATGGCGTAAATTCACCTCAATGTCGATTAATGCACCTGACCTGAGTTGGGCAGGAAAATCTTGAATAAGATTTTCCTGCTCAGGGGTAAATAAATTCACCAGAGCTTGGCCGATTAAGCTTTCAGCATTGATTCCGGTAATGGACTCCAGTGCTGAATTCACTTGTGAAATGGTATTGTGATTGTCACAGACAATTAAAATATCCGACATTGACGAGATAACGCTTTGAATATAAAGTTGTGCATCTTCCAATGCGGTGTTTTTGGCTTCCAGTTCTTGTTGGTTTTGCACCAGTTCAGTATAAATGCTATCCATTTGCTGAATGACATCAATCCAAACTTGTTCTTCAACCGGTTGTGTATGTTGTTGTTTTGCCGTTAATAGACCCGATAAATCCGGTTGTTGGCTGGGCTGTGATTGCAAGTGAGTCATACAATACCATCCTCAAGTCGCTCGATATGGGTGTTTTTTTCCAGTCCATAGCGTTCTAGTTTGTTACGTAAGCCCACGCGCGAAAGTCCTAGTTCTTGCGCGGCTTGGGTTTTGTTCCAGCGTAAACGAATTAAAGTTTCTTTTAGAATGCGTGCTTCGAGTGCTTCAACACGTTGCTTTAAAGAGCCATCTATACCTGCGAGTAAGGCCATATCAGGCATAGACTCTTCAGGCGTTGCATGTAAAATATGCGGGGAAATGAGATTGGATTCCAAATAATCAGTTTGTCCAAGTACCAACATGCGTTTTATTTCATTTTGCAGTTCGCGCACATTGCCCGGCCATTGGTAAGATTCGAAACACAATAGTGCTTCTGCACTAATGCCTTTGACTCGTTTGCCAAATTGCTCCATTGCTTGATTGAGTATGGCAATGGCTAAGGGGGTAATGTCGTTTTTACGCTCTCTGAGTGGGGGGATTTCTATTTTGAACGTAGCAAGACGGTAGTAGAGGTCTTGTCTAAATCGTCCTTGGCGCACATCTTCTTCTAAATCTCGGTTAGTCGCGGCAATAACCCGTACATTAGTCGGGCGTTTTTTATTGCTACCTAAAGGACGTACTTCATTTTCCTGTAAGACACGTAATAATTTTACCTGAAAAGCGGGGGATGTATCACCAATTTCATCCAGAAAAATAGTGCCGCCATTGGCTAATTCAAACATTCCACAGCGGTCTTCAATTGCCCCTGTAAAAGCACCGCGTTTATGGCCAAATAACTCGCTTTCCAGTAATTCATCCGGCATGGCACCACAGTTTTCTGCGATAAAGGCTTTATCTTGACGTAAGCTATTGTAATGTAAAGCACGAGCGCAAAGTTCTTTGCCTGTGCCGGATTCGCCCATCACTAAAACATTAATATCAAAAGGGGCAACATGATGGATAAGATGACATATCTTATTCATCGGGCTATCAGGGCTTCGAATAACGCCTTGATCCCAGTCATAGCGAGCTTTTAAAATACGTCGCTTTTCTAAGAGTGCCTGCTCAATGGTATCGGGCTTAAGCTTGATTTCAACCGATAGTTGTTCATTTTCACGGTGTAGGCGAAACATTTCTACAGCATTATTGAGTTTACTGATTAATTCGTCCGGATGCCAAGGCTTGGTAATATATTGGTAGATGCCGCCTTTATTTAATGCATCAATAATATCTTCCGAGTCTGTATAGCCGGAAATAATGATGCGAATAATCTCCGGGTATTCATCACGTATTTTTTGAGTAAACTCAACACCGCTCATATCGGGCATGCGTTGGTCGCACAGTAAAACCTGAATCCATTCACGTTGCAAAATGGCCTCAGCATCTTTGACGTTATTGGCTAAATGGACATCAAAACGCTCATCTAAAATCCGCTGAATGGATTCTAAAGCGCGTTGCTCATCATCAACCACGAGAATGCTGGGTAAAGTACTCATAACGTTAGAGGCTTGAGTGGGTTGTACTGGCTTGAGCGGTACGGCCAATTAAGCGGCTTTGTTGTGTCAGACGAATCCATTGATACCATGCCTGCATCCCTTCACCTGTTTTAGCTGAAACTTGGAAAATCTGAATGCCGGGGTTGATGCGTCTGGCATATTCAATGCATTGCGCTATATCAAAATCCAGATAAGGCAGTAGGTCTATTTTATTTAATAATAAAATATCAGCTGCATGGAACATATCGGGATATTTTATTGGCTTGTCTTCACCTTCTGTAATCGACAAAATAGCCACCTTACTGGCTTCGCCTAAGTCAAAGGCCGCAGGACAAACCAGATTACCGACATTTTCAATCATTAAAACGCTACCCGGTGTCAGTGCTAAATGCTCAACGGCATGACCGACTTGATGTGCATCAAGATGACAGCCTTTGCCGGTATTAATTTGAATGGCAGGCGTGCCTGTTGCACGGATACGTTCTGCATCTCTACTGGTTTCTTGGTCGCCCTCAATGACTGCCAGCGACATTTCATCTTTTAGATCTTCCAGTGTTTTGGTTAATAAAGTCGTTTTGCCTGAGCCGGGGCTGGAGACTAGGTTTAAGGTTAAAATACCTTGTTCGGTAAATAAAAGCCGATTGGCATTGGCATATTCATTATTTTTACCCAGAATATCCTGCTCAATTTGCACCATACGCGATTGGCTCATGCCGGGCGCGTGTGCGTGAGCTGGGCCGTGTCCATAATGATGCTCATGGGTATGGTCATGATGTTCAGTGTGGTGCGCCGAGTCTTCTGCGTGATGGTGTGCATCACCCTCTATTCGGCTTTCACCTTCACTACAACCGCAAACTGTACACATTATTTTATCTCCTGTTGTTTTTTATAAGTATGTCATCCAATAGTGGGTTTAACGCAGGTTTTTATTGGAGGAAAGCGTTTCGGAATGGGAATGAATAACGGCTGTATTCCTGTAAGAAGTGACTTTTGTTGCATTGCCATTAAGGAATATTTTCATTCCACTTCCAATTCTTTAATTCTCATAGCATCGCCGCTGACGATTTGCAGTTGATAGCTCCCGCAATCAGGGCATGCCGCATAGCGTTTTTTGGCCGCGACATTTTTTGCACATTGCATACACCAAGCCACCCCTGGTAAATGAATGATTTCTAGCAGTGCATCTTGTGCCAAGCTATTTTGCATGACCACATCAAAACTAAAACGCATGGCATCAGGTTCTACGCTGGATAAATCGCCAATTTCCAACCATACAGTTTTAACTTTATTAAAGCCTTGGCGTTTAGCCTCTGTTTGCAGAACCTGCAATACCCCTTCACAAAGCGACATTTCATGCATGTTTAAGTGACCTTAATTTGATAAGCGACACAAGGGTCAAAAATATGAACCATTAAATCAGCAAGATGTTGCAGTTGCTGGGCATTCTTGCTTTTAAGTTGCGCTAAGCTTTGTGCCAGTAAGCCTTGTGGGTGAAAATTCCACTCGGTTGGTGCCAAAATTTGATACCGGCTAATAATGCCTGCTTGTATATCAACATAATGAATTAAACGCCCCCTTGCTGCTTCGGTTTGCGCAATGCCTAAGTGATGTTGTGATGCCACCGTTTTCTGACCTATTTGGCGCATTTGTGCCGGTATAGTCGCCAGTTCTGCTAAGCGTGCTACCCAGCGAGTGAGTAAGCTTCCTGCATAATGCTGATAGACATTTTGAACCAGTGTTTGTTGTAATTGGCGACTTAAGGCGGTGCTTTCATAGCAGTGTTGTTGCCATTGTGGCCATGCAATAAATTGCGCGGCATTTTCGCTATGCAAAGCAGATAGCAAGGCTTGCTCATCTAAATGGGGCAGGGGGCGGCAATCGACAGCGCCTTGTGCCTGCCAGTTATTTTTGTAAAAATAGTGGAGGCTCTGTGCGGCTAGCGTATCGGTGTGTTTAGCCCAGTGTTGCAAGGTATTATTTTGTAATTGTAGCCAGTGAATTAAAGGCATTTGAAAAATATGTTCTACTAAAAATTGTTCTAGTGTATCAATAAAGTGGGTGGTTTGTTCCGTGGCATCTGTATTTAAAGTGCTGTGCAATAAAAAAGCTTGGCCTTGTTGAAAAAGTATTTGGCTAAAATTTTTATTGAGCTGCGCAACATAACGTAAATCGGCTGTATCCGTTGTCGATAAAGAGCATAGTCGTGGCCAGTCCAGAAATATGCGTAAAAGTGCTTCTTTGGCGGTTTCAGTTAAGACTAATAATTCGCGGGCAGACTGTTGCGTTGGCTCCTGTGTTAAGGCTTGTTGCTGAGATATGGCCTGCAATGCCGTATATGCTTGCGCCGTACCACAGATATTAAATAGTAACGGAATAATATCTAAAGCTTGTTGCGGTGTTTTGCCGATTAATAGACGCGCCGCTTGTAAGGGTCTGTTGGCTTGAATAGTGACCTTTTGCGGCTGTTGTGAGCGCAATGTGATGTCAATCAAACCTGTAACATTATTCAGCACGTTTTTTATCTCCCATCCCTAGGCTAATCAGTTGTCGGCGACTGATGGGAGTATTTATTTTACTCGTTGGTGGCGCGTGCGTCTGCTCCGTTGTTAAGTCTTGCTTTTCTGTCGGTTTTTCTATTTCACCTTGCCAAATTTTTTCAATTTCTTCTGTTTGAATGTCGCCTTGTTCAATATTTTCGCTATTCATTAATTCTTGCAAAATGATTTCCGCGGTTTCAATGGCCGCCGTATCATCTGCAAACTCAAACATAGGCGAAAATAAGGAGCAACTTTGATATTTGCCTATCTCGGCTTCAAATCCTGTTAAAAATTGATAGCGACCAGAGGGGAAGTAATAACTTGTGTGTGTGCCCGTCTTTTTATCATCCCAGTTTTCCAGAGCACTCGGTAATAACATGAGGTTCATAAACCAAGGCGTGACCATAACGCCAAGATAGGATTGTTCCCAGGGCTGGAAACCAATGGCATGGATACTGATTTTTTCATTAATCACAGGAATATCCGACATACGTTCACGGTAAATATGCTCAAAGGCTGTTTCCAGCCTGAGACTTATCGCGGCAAGCTCTGTAGATTGCTCTGTTGCAGACATTAGAGAATGACCATGAAATCATTTTTCTTACCGTCACACTCAGGGCAGCTCCAGTGTTCGGGTAATTGAGAGAAGGGAGTGTTAGGCGGAATTTGCCAATAATCATCACCCTTTTTAGGGTCGTAGACATACCAGCATATTTTGCATTCTAAACGGGTGTCATCTTTAATTTTGCTGGTGTCACCGCCAAAAGAACCTGGAATATATGCACTCATCGGCGTGGCCTTATTGATAGATGGAAAGAATTTCTTCCAAGCGTTGGGCACTTTCTTCAATATCTTCAAGTGCGGCACAGGCGACCTCAGGAACATTGCTAATTTCAATGGTATTGAGTATCAGCGTATCTTGTGAATTGTAGTACTGTACCCACCAGACATTTTGGGTGGCTGTGCTGCTGATACGGCAATTACCATAGCCGCGAGATAAAATGACAATAGGCCCTATACCTAAATGTTCGGCAAGAAATAGAATATCCTCTTCTGTGTGCGGTAGCAGAGATAAATTAATGACATGCGGTTCGTTTTTCGGGCGATATTCCGGTAGTTTATCGCTGATTTCGGCTAATAGCGGGGGGGCATTGTAGACATTTTCAGGAATATCCAGTGGTTGCGCCATGAGCGTTTCTTGCGCATTTAGGAAAGATAGTTCGCTGACAACCCCTGGAATATGTGCGACTTCAATCGTATCGCGAATAATATTTTGTTGCCCATCGGTATATTGTACGCGCCAAACACCTGCTAGAACAGATTCTTGAATCAGTGCATTAATCTCACCACCACATTGCACACTGACTTCGCCTTCACCGAGCAATTGATCAAAAAATTGGCGGTTTTGTTCATTTAAGGCGTTCAGCTCAATAACACGCGCTTGGTCATCTTTTTGGTAGTTTTTTAATAAGGCGACTAAGTCGGCCGTTAATGCTAGTGCTGCATCAAGCCCTGTTATTTCTTCGGCTTCGGGTATTTGTGGTGCACTAAAGGTACTCATATCATCCGGTAGCTGCATAAAAGCTAATGCCGCGCCATCTTCATCCGCAGGTTGCGAGCCGGGGCCGGTTACGGCAACGACTGGAATATCAATCTTTTTCATCGCTAATCCTTAAAGTTAGTTAGCCGCAATGGCTTGTTGCAGATTGGACAACCGGTATGCCGATACCAGGTGCATGTTTGGGTTCTGAAGCAAGTATTTGGTTGATATTGACTAGATAATCCATCCAGTCTTGCACACGGCTAATGGTGCCTAAATATTTTCCTTGGCGTAAAAAAACCAATGATGGCCATTCGTTAAATCCATAACGTGCTTGCAATTCACGCTGTGAAGCTTGGTCAATGATTGCTGCTGTAAAACGGCCTTGGTATTCTTTTACCAGTTCAGGCAGAATCATGGCTACATCGTCACTTTCGGGAAATTGCGTTGGGTTTTCGGTAAAAAACAGAACACACTCTTCTTGAGATTGAATAAAGGCTTCAAATGTGTCGATGGATAAAACAGGGTAGTGATATTGTTCTATCATGTTTTTAATTAAAGGGGATGGCATGCTGTTATTCCTTGGTTGGGGCGTTGTTTTTTTCTTCTTCTTGCTCTTTTTCCCAGGCCAGTAAAGATGCTGGCTTAGGGGGTTCGCGGTCGATTAAATCGGCAAATAAAGCATCAATGGTATCGGTTGATAATGCCGCTTGACTAAAAGGCTCGTTTGTCATGATTAAGTCAACTGCGCGTACCGCATCACTCATTTTTAATGCATCGACTTCGCTTAATACTTCTCTGGCACTATTTAAAAAAACCAGTAACCACGTACCCACCGCTTGTTCACCGACCAATAAGGTGTCCACTTGTCTTTTTATGTCCATGCCTTCACAAATGGCATAGCCAAAACCTGATTCGATCACTTGCATGGGTAAGCCGATACACATTAGTATTGACCTCGGTGGTCTACATCACAACTAATTTGTTTGTCAGGGTCAAGTGGATGAGGTTGATATTGAATATGAAAGTCTTTAGATTTTAAAACGCGATCATCACCAATACGGCAGGCTTGTTCGGCGGACGGGCGTTGTTTTTCGTAGTTATCCAAGCTGATTTCATGGCCTGACAATGATTGCTCAATAGGAAGCGGGCTTGCTCGCCGTTGTGCGTGAATATTGTGTTTTTTTAACCAGTTGAGTGCTTGTTGTATGGCCGGCTCTATTTGTCGGTAGGTTTTTTCTCGCAAGCTACCGCCAAAATCTTCTAATTGTACGGGTTGTACGCCAATCAGTAGCAAATGTTGAGGGTATTGGCCTAGTATTTCTGCCATCGCTAAGACTTCTTGAAAGCCTGTTTGGTGTAGGCTCATTTTTTTTGCCCCCATAAACTTAGGCACATCTTCACCTTCAATCAGTTTCATGCTACCGGCTTCCAATCCGTAATCAATCGCATCAAAAACTAACAATATATCGGCTTCCTGTACATGATGAACGAGATATAAGCCTTGAGTGCCCCCGTCCATTAGTTTGACGGTCTCATCAAATTGGTAGTGGCGATGTAAATGTTCGACGGCTCTAACACCAAAGCCTTCGTCAGCCCATAAAATATTTCCGATGCCTAAAATAAGCGTTTTCATTGCCATACTGTTTATTATCTTAAAGAAAGACTAAAGGTGGAAATAATATTACGCTTATAGAAAAAAATGTAAAGAAAGTATTCGTTTTTATGTAATAAGATATACCAGAAAGCGATATTTTAAGCTGTGCGCGTATAAACGCTCGCAAAGTTTACTCGCTTTCAAAAATTATGTGTCGCATGTGCTAAACTTCAGTAATTGAGCCTTTATTTGTGATAAATGTTGGGTGTAAAGTGTCTTAATATTAAGGACTGATAATGTTATAACTCCCGCCACTGATGGGGATTTTTGTTCCGTTTTTGCGTTGTAAAAAAGCGTTAGGTAGCTTGCTACGTGCCTATTTTTACGTTTTGAAACGAAACAAAAATCCTGTATCAATTTTGGCGGAATTTTATCCTCAGCCTTAAATCTGTCATCATCATTTCTTTATTTAATCCAAGCGGATAGCTTATGAGTACTGATACCTTAAAAATACGCCGTGTAGAGATAGATACTTACCATGAGAATGTTGCTTATTTAAATCGTCAATGCAGTGTGTATCGAGCGGAAGGGTTTCAAGCTTTGTCTAAAATCGAGGTGAGTGTTAATAGTACTAAATTATTGGCCGTGCTTAACGTAGTGGATGATGACAGTATTGTACAGTCAGGTGAGCTAGGTTTGTCGCAACAAGCCTTTAAGTACTTGAATGTAAAGGAAGGTACTCTAGTGACCGTTAATCATGCGGAACCGCCAAAATCAATGGATGCTGTGCGCCGTAAAATCAATGGCGAACGTCTTAGTCAGCTTGATTTTGATGAGATTAGTCATGATATTGCAGAAACCCGTTATTCAAAAATGGAAATGGCGGCTTTTTTGGTGGCGACCGGCCAAAATAATTTAGACCGTGATGAATTATTATATTTAACACGCGCGATGTTGCAATCAGGTGAGCGCATTAATTGGCATGAGCCTTTAGTCGCGGATAAGCATTGTATAGGAGGTATTCCGGGTAATCGTACCTCTATGTTGGTGGTGCCGATTGTGGCGGCTCATGGTATGTTGATTCCTAAAACGTCAAGTCGAGCCATTACGTCACCGGCAGGGACTGCTGACACGATGGAGGTTTTATCCAGTGTTGATTTGATGCCGGAGCAATTATTGGAGATTATTCGGGAAGAGCGTGGTTGTTTAGCTTGGGGAGGGACGGCTCAGTTGGCGCCGGTGGATGATATGCTGATTTCAGTGGAACGACCTTTAGGGATTGACTCACAAGGGCAAATGGTTGCTTCTATATTATCGAAAAAGTTGGCGGCAGGTTCGACGCATTTAATTATAGATATTCCTGTGGGACCCACTGCAAAAGTGCGCCATATGCGTCAAGCATTAGCCTTGCGTAAGTTATTTGAATTTGTGGGAGATCGGCTGAATATTCACTTGGAAGTGATGATTACTGATGGTCGGCAACCTATTGGTATGGGGATTGGGCCTGTATTGGAGGCACGGGACATTATGAAAGTATTAAATAATGACCCTGATGCACCGGCAGATTTACGCCAAAAATCATTGCAGTTAGCGGGGCGAATTATAGAATTTGACCCCGATGTGCGTGGTGGGCAGGGCTATGCTATTGCTCGGGATATTTTAGAGTCGGGTAGGGCGTGTGCCAAAATGAACAATATTATTAAAGCACAAGGGGAAGTAGTGATAGATTTACAGCCTGGTAAATTATGTTACCCGGTTTGTGCGAACCAGGATGGTAGTGTGACACATATTGATAATTTCCAAGTCGCTAAAATTGCCCGCATAGCAGGTGCTCCGATGGAGAAAAAAGCAGGTGTTGATTTGTTTAAAAAACTAGGCGACAAAGTCAGTAAAGGTGATGCTTTGTTTCAAATTCATGCTGAGTTCCCTGCGGATTTTAATTTTGCTAAAAACCTGGCTAAACAGAATAGTGGTTATACGATTGGTGATGATGAGCAAATATTGAAGCCATTAATTGCCTTTTAGGATAATATAAATTTTCACATCACAAGATAGGTAAGCGAGGTTTTAGGCAGTGAATACGCAATACATAGTTAAAAAGACTCTAAATTTATTGGCAGGCGTGTTTGTATGTTAGTCCTTGCCTTTTCTGAGTATTTGGATCAAGCGCAACGGCTTGCGACAGCACTTGATGTCGCATTAAAACCCGTTTACCTGCATCGATTCCCAGACGGTGAAAGCCTATTGCGGTTGCCGGAGTCATTGCCTGAGCATGTTATCATCTGTCGTAGCTTGAATCAGCCAAATGATAAATTGATTGAATTGATGCTGTGTGTCAACACGGCACGCGAATTAGGTGCTAAGCGAATTACTTTGGTCGCACCTTATTTATGCTATATGCGTCAAGATATTGCTAATCAACCCGGTGAGGCGGTGAGTCAGCAAATTATTGGCAAAATGCTGGCTGATTTATGTGATGATGTCATTACCGTTGACCCGCACTTACACCGTATCGAAACGCTAGCGCAAGCCATTCCCCTGCATAATGCAATCAGTTTAACTGCCACGGATGCAATAGGACGTTTTTTACAAACAAAGCTTAAGCATGCGGTTTTACTAGGGCCGGATGCTGAATCTGAGCAATGGGTAAAAGCGATTGCACAAAAAATTGATTTTGAGTTTTTGGTGGCAGAGAAGGTGCGTTTAGGAGATAAGCAGGTGACGATGGTTTTTCCTGATTTTGATTTTCAAGGTAAGCAAGTGGTTATTATTGATGATATGGCCAGTACAGGGCGAACCTTGGCGAAAGCAACCGGTTTGTTATTAGCGGGCGGGGCGAAGCAGGTGTATGCAGCCATTACTCATCCATTATTTTGTGGTGATGCCGAGGCGCATATTATGCAAGCTGGGGTGCATGAAATTTGGAGTACCGATAGTGTTGTTCATCCAACAGCTTGTATTTATTTAGATACCTTACTAGCGCAAGCTGTTATGGAAATTATCTAAACAGGGTGTTGTCATATTTTTTTCATATTTGTCGTGCATAATTTTATTGTATTTAAACAATAAATGAGAATGCATTATGCGAGTGATTAATTTAAGAAGTTACTTTCAGAAAAAACAATTAGCAACTCAGAGTGATATGAGTGACGTAATTTATGATGATGCCGATACGGAATTAAGTGCTCATAATATCGGATTTGTTTTACATGGATGTATGGCGGGGGATTCTGGAGAAAAAGCACAATCTAGTGTGAATCTGGATGAATATGAGCAGGCGATGGTGGCGTAGCTTTATATTAATACCCCCCTTAGAAAGCATAAGAGCTAAGCAGAAAATAAAACCCGAAACCGAACAAAAAATAGTTTGGCTTCGGGGTTTATGCAGTTTTTAGTCCTGAATTGCTTTACTTTCTTTTTAGTAGGTAATAAAGGAATCGGCAGTGCAAAATCATATCATCGCCTTCTAGTTTGACCACTTTACAGCTTTCGACTTTGTCTCTCCCTGGTTGAATTTGCTTTTTGATAACGCCATCTTCAACTTTATAACTTACATTGACTGCTTTTTTGCCATCGAGTCTAGGATCAAATGCAGTGGATGTTAGGATGCCATTATCACGAAAATGCCATTCGTTTTGTACCATTTTCTTGGTTTTATGTAGTGCGGCTGTTTCGGCATAAAGACTCCACTTACCTAAAATCCGTGAGTTATCTTCCAATTCAATGTATTTTTTTGCATTGGCTATTGAGCTAAATAGCACTGTCATGAGTGCTAGAAATGTTATTATTTTTTTCATGTATCGTTCTCCAGTCTTAAAATGATGGCTTATTAAGCGGTGAAATTATAACATGCAGCGATAAAGGAAAAAGCAATATTAGTTGTTTTGCATATTTCATTTTTATGGTGACAATGGTAAAGTATAAACTCATAAATAATAATGATAATTAGAAGGGGATTTTTATGAAACTTAATTTATTTTTTATTTTGGCACTTTTGTTTGGTTTTTCTTCTCAAGTATCGGCTATTAATGTTGATGAGTGGGTAACGGAGAATGTAACGGGTGATTTAAAACCGAGTGCCGGTTGTAAAGATAAAGCAAAGGCTGAAAAAAGCTCAAGACCTGGTGGGTATCGCTTTGGTAAATATACCACTGAGCTTTGTAATGCAAAAGGCTATGGTTGGGGTAAGTCAAAAGTAATAGATAATGGCACCATGGTTTGTGAAGCTTGTGAAGGGGATTACGAAGGTAAAGAAAAATACCGTTGTTTTATGCAAAATGTCACAGTGGAATGTAAAATGGTTAAGCGTGGTTGGTAAGCTTTAACGGGTAAAAACAAACCACCGTTCAAAAGGGTTGCGCAGTGGTTTTTTAGTACAGTAAGTTGTTTGGAGTGAGGAGTGGGCTTTAATTAGTTTTCACTAACTTAACTAAGATTATTTTGTTAGGGTTCATCGGCTACCTGCTAGCGACACTGTTTAGCGTAATTCTTTTGTACTCAAGTAGTATATTGCTGATTATATGGGCACTGTTAGTGTTTTTAATACTGACAGTGCTATTTTTGGGTATCTTAGCTTGTTGCCATATC
>JALSIU010000209.1 GCA_026989715.1 Methylomonas sp. | reverse complement strand
GGCGTACCATCTACTTTAATAAACCCATTTGTCATGGTTTCAGCACGCAACGGCATTTCCAAAGTCAATGAATTACTCGCCGCACTACGATTTTTATCCGGTGCCACCACCGAAATATCGGCCTGTTTCCGCAGACCTTCTGCAAGCGCAATTAACCCCGGAGCCAGATAGCCATCATCATTACTTAGCAGAATATGCATTACTTATCGCCTAACCAGATTAAATTATATAAAATTGACCATATTAGCAATTAAACCTATAAAAAACAGCTCACGTGCCCAAAAAACCCACAAAAAAAGAGGATAGCCAGTTATTTCAAGAAGCTATCGGCAAAGTAACGCCGATAAAATCCGACAAGCACCCGTTAA
This sequence comes from Methylomonas sp., assembly GCA_026989715.1. Taxonomy (GTDB): domain Bacteria; phylum Pseudomonadota; class Gammaproteobacteria; order Methylococcales; family Methylomonadaceae; genus Methyloprofundus. The sequence continues at coordinate 16,046 of JALSIU010000209.1, read as the reverse complement.
CACCGACACGAAAGCCCCGGCCTCACCCTAAAAAAACAGGATTGCAATTACCCGACAAACTAATACGGCCACAAACAGAATCTGTCAGTACATTACAAACTGAAGACACGCTAAGTTATACCGCTGACGGCATGCAAAAAAATATCCTCAAAAAAATGCGTCGAGGCCACTTCGGGTTAGATGCGGAACTTGATTTGCATGGTCTGACCAGCCAACAAGCTAAACGCGAACTCATTAAATTTTTACACTTTTGTGAGCAAGATGGCTGTCGTTGCGTACGCATTATTCACGGAAAAGGCTACCGATCAACCAACAACCTACCCATCTTAAAAAATGACGTGAATTTATGGCTAAGACAACACCAAGAAGTACAAGCCTTTTGCTCTGCCGCTCAAAAAGAAGGCGGCGCAGGTGCTGTACTCGTCCTCCTACGCTTGTCCGGTAAATACGGCGATCAAGACGACTCCGAGTATTAACCGATACCACACAAAAGGCATCATTCCCACTCGATGCAATAAGCGTAAAAACCAAGTAATACTCAAATAAGCAACCAATGCAGATATTGCCGCGCCTATCAACATAAAATCCCACTGCACCACGATATCCGACTGGTACAGCTCCCGCCCTTTTAAGCCGCCCGCTAAAGCAATGACAGGAATGGACAATAAAAAAGAAAACCGAGCCGCAGCTTCTCGTTTTAACCCAAATAACAAGCCCGCCGTAATGGTAATACCAGACCGGGAAGTCCCAGGAATTAATGCAAGTGCTTGAAACATGCCTATTATAAGCGCGTCTTTCCAAGTAATACGCTCACGTAACTCTTTAGCCCCTCTCTCAACCCACCACAGCAATAAAGCAAATACAATCGTTGCCCCCGCAATGATTAAAGGTGAACGTAGTACCGCCTGTAATTGATCGTTTAAACTAACCCCCACCAACCCAACCGGAATAGTACCAAACCCTACATACCAAGCCAATTTAGCTTCTTCTGTCAAACCTTTACCCCGCAAAGAGGCAAACCACGCGCCTATAATTGTCGCTAAATCTTGACGATAATAAAGCACCACAGCCGTCAAAGTCCCCACATGCACAGCGACATCAAATGCCAAGCCTTGATCATCCCAGCCCACCAGTACCGGCAATAAAATTAAATGCGCAGAACTTGAAATAGGTAAAAATTCCGTAAGTCCTTGCAAAACAGCTAAAGCAATTGCCTGAAAAATATCCATTAATTAAAGCCTTGAACGTAAACAATTAATAAAAAAGAGTGAGAATAAAAAAATGGTAATATAATTCATTATTCTACCTTTATTAACCGCGTCATTATTAACTTTATGAATAAAAAAATAATTACACTCAGCAGCATAATCCTTAGCACTCTACTACTGACCGGCTGTTCAAGCTGTGCCGATAAAAAAATAGATGCCGCACAAGCCGCTACGCCAACCAACCCAAACAAACAAAATGATTACCCGACACGCGACCGTGTCGATTATGTCTTTAACTGTATTGCCAAGCACGGCGGCAAACTAGACTACGTCACCCAATACGCCTGTGGATGCAAAATCGACAAAATAGCAGAAAAACTGACTTTTGCAGAATATGAAGCCGCCTCAACATTCAGTATGCTACGCAGCACTCCGGGGGAAAATGGCTCTATTTTTCGTGACCCACAACAAGCGAAAGATTTACGCGCACGCCTCAAAGAGGCAGAAAAATACGCTGAGCAACAATGTTTCATCTAATCCTACGGCACATCTAAAATGAAAGCCTGCGCACTCCCTGCTTTAAGGACGCAGGCTTTTAAATTTAGCTCCCCAATACCAAACAGCAAACCCATTGCAAACATGCAAGCCATACAAATCATTCACACAAACACGGCCGACAATCATCTAGCCATACGGCAATGCCCTACCCCTGAGCCCACCCCGAATGAAGTTTTAATAAAAGTCCATGCAGCAGGCATTAATCGACCAGATATCATGCAACGTCAAGGACTCTACCCGCCGCCACCTGGTGCATCAGGTATTCTAGGCTTAGAGGTAGCAGGTACGATTGTCGCACTCGGCAGTAATATCACTTCATGGCATATAGGCGATACAGTTTGCGCCTTAGTCACAGGTGGCGGCTATGCGGAATATTGCACTGCGACAGCCTCATTATGCCTACCAATTCCTGATAACCTGAGTTTTATCGAAGCCGCCGCACTCCCTGAAACCTTTTTTACCGTCTGGAGCAATGTTTTTGATCGCGCCCAATTACAGGCCGGCGAAATAATATTGATACATGGCGGTAGTAGCGGTATCGGTACAACGGCAATCCAGCTAGCAAAAGCTTTTGATGCGCAAGTCATCGTCACCGCCGGCAACGCTGAAAAGTGCGACTTTTGCCTGATGCTAGGAGCGGATTTAGCGATTAATTACCCTTGCCAAGATTTTGTTGAAGTCATCAAAAAATACACAAAAAATCAAGGCGTGAATGTCATTTTAGACATCATTGGCGGTGATTACTTACAACGCAACATACAATGCATGGACTTTGATGCACGCTTAGTACACATTGCTTTACAACAAGGCATCAAAACAGAATTAAATTTACTACCCATCATGCTCAAGCGACTCACACTCACCGGCTCAACTTTACGCGCACGCAATACCGAATTTAAAGCCAACATTGCACAAGCATTACACCAAAAAGTCTGGCCACTCTTAGCTAACAACACCATTCGCCCTTACATTTATCAAAGTTACCCATTAGCAGAAGCCGAACAAGCACATGCACTGATGCAATCCGGTCAACATAGAGGCAAAATCATACTCTCTGTCGCCTAAAGTCCTTCAATTACAAATTAAACGCAAGATTATCATACTCGACGGTAAGCAACTGAGGCATATTTTGATTGTTTTTTATAGACACCCATAAATATCAATTCTAATTGGAATAATTGCGCGCTAATCTGTATTATGAAAGCATTCACTCCAAAGAGGGCTATTGTGCTATGAAACAAAGAAAAAGGCCGCTTTCGCCACATTTGCAAGTATATAGACTGCCATTAACGGCTGTCGTATCCGTAACCCATAGAATGACCGGCGTGCTATTAGCGGCCGGTTTAATTCTGTTCGTTATGAGTTTGGCCATCATACAAGATGGCAACAGTAGCTTTAATGCAATGCAGCAATTTATTCAACAACCTTTTGCCAAAACAGCGCTATGGTTGATGGTCTATGCTTTATTTTTTCACCTATGTCATGGCGTACGCCATTTAATCTGGGATGCAGGCGAAGGCTACGACAAACTGCTAATGAACTATTACATCATATTAGAGTTATTTGCCTCTATCGCAATGACTTTCATTAGCTTCTTATTTGTTAATTTAGGAATTTGAAAATGACGTACAAAACCCCTTTAGCTAAAGCACGTGGGCTTGGCTCTGCAAAAAGCGGGACAACACATTGGTGGATGCAACGCGTTACCGCTGTTGCATTAATCCCCCTGTCATTTTGGTTGATTTTATTCCTACAGCACCTTTTTCAAGCCTCCTACCCTGAAATGCAGCAATGGATAGCCAGCCCTGTTAATTTCACTTTATTACTAGCTTGGGCATTCTTAGGTTTTTACCATGCCGCATTAGGCATACAGGTTGTCATTGAAGATTATCTAAGCCCTGAATGGCTTAAAATTGTATCCATTTGGCTGGTTAAATTAACGTTTACAGGCGCTGCATTAGCAACACTTGCTTATGCTATTGGTATCGCGGTTGCAGTAGGATAAATAACCCAATGAAAGATAAATACAAAATTATTACACATGAACATGATGTCTTAGTCGTAGGCGCAGGCGGTGCAGGCTTACGCGCAACCTTTGGCATGGTAGAAAAAGGTTTGAAAACCGCCTGCATCTCCAAAGTATTTCCAACCCGTAGTCATACCGTTGCCGCCCAAGGCGGTATTAGTGCTGCACTGGGCAATAATGGCGAAGATGATTGGCGCTGGCATATGTATGATACCGTAAAAGGGTCTGATTGGTTAGGTGACCAAGATGCCATTGAATATATGTGTCGTGAAGCCATCCCGGCAGTTTTGGAATTAGAGCATTATGGCGTTCCTTTTTCACGCAATAAAGATGGCAAAATTTATCAACGTGCTTTTGGTGGCATGACCACCCATTTTGGTGAAGGCACAGCACAAAGAACCTGTGCAGCCGCCGATGTCACAGGTCATGCTATTTTACATACCCTTTATCAACAATCATTAAAGCATCATGCCGAATTTTTTATAGAATATATCGTCATTGATTTAATTATGGAAGCGGGAACATGTCGTGGGGTTTTGGCATGGTGCTTAGAAGACGGTTCTTTACACGTCTTTAAAGCTCATACGACTGTTTTGGCAACCGGTGGTTATGGGCGTTGTTTTTTCTCTTGTACCTCTGCCCATACAGTCACCGGCGATGGTAGTGCTATGGTCTTACGCGCAGGATTAGCGTTACAAGACATGGAGTTCATTCAGTTTCACCCAACAGGCATTTATGGTGCCGGCTGTTTAATTACGGAAGGTGTGCGAGGCGAAGGTGGCTATTTAACCAATTCTAAGGGGGAGCGTTTTATGGAAACTTACGCCCCACATGCAAAAGATTTAGCCTCACGTGATGTCGTGAGCCGTGCCATTACAATGGAAGTGAATGCCGGCCGCGGTGTCGGAGCAGAAAGTGACCACGCCTATTTGCATATTCATCATTTAGATCCTGCCATCATTCATGAGCGTTTACCCGGCATCACCGAAACGGCACGCATTTTTGCGGATGTGGATGTGACGCAAGAACCTATCCCGGTCATCCCAACGGTACACTACAATATGGGCGGCATACCAACTAATTATAAGGCCGAAGTCGTCACACGACAGGATGGCGACCCTGATAAAGTCGTTCCGGGCTTAATGGCAATCGGTGAAACAGCCTGTGTTTCCGTACATGGTGCTAACCGCTTAGGCTCTAATTCATTATTAGATTTAGTAGTCTTTGGGCGGGCTGCCGCAATACGCTGTGCAGAACTCATTAAGCCGGGTACTCCTCATAAGCCATTAGCAACCGATGCTTACGATAAAGCCTTAGCACGTTTTGACGGCATACGTTTTGCAAAAGGAAGCACCCCCACAGCGAATATTCGTCTACAAATGCAAAAAACTATGCAAAAACATGCTGCTGTTTTTAGAACGGCGGATCTATTGGCCGCAGGCGAGCAAAAAATCGCGCAGATTCGCGATTCTTTTCATGATGTGCAGTTAACAGACCATTCTTTAATTTGGAATACCGATTTAGTGGAAGCTTTAGAATTAACCAATTTACTGGATTTATCTATGGTGACTATGGCTGCCGCTGCAAATCGTACTGAAAGCCGTGGCGGCCACGCACGGGACGATTTTCCGGAAAGAGATGATGAAAACTGGTTAAAGCATACATTATTATGGTTAGAAAACAATCATGTACAAATTGATTACCGGCCGGTACATATGTACACCCTAACGGATGAGGTTGACATGATTCCACCGAAAAAGAGGGTCTACTAATGGTTGAATTTACTTTACCCAAAAACTCCGTTGTACAAAAAGGTCGTTTTTTTGCCGCGCCCGAGGGAGCAACACGCATTAAAAGAGTCGAAGTCTATCGCTGGGATCCGGATACGGATGCCAACCCGCGTATTGACAGTTATGATATTGATTTAGACCAATGCGGTGCGATGGTACTGGATTTAATTCTAAAAATTAAAAATGAAATCGACAGTAGCCTAAGCTTTCGACGTTCTTGCCGTGAAGGGGTTTGCGGCTCCTGCGCAATGAACGTCAATGGTAAAAATACCTTAGCCTGCATTAAAGCCATTGCTGATTACCCAGGTAGCATTAAAATATTCCCACTACCCCATATGGAGGTCATCAAAGACCTCGTTGCAGATATGACCCATTTTTATGCACAATATGCCTCCATTAAGCCATGGATAGAAACAGAATCCCCTCTACCAGCAGATAGTGAACGCCTGCAAAGCATTGATGAGCGTAAACAACTAGATGGGCTTTATGAATGTGTATTATGTGCCTGCTGTTCCACTAGTTGCCCTAGCTACTGGTGGAATAGCGAGCGTTATTTAGGGCCTGCCATCTTATTACAAGCCTATCGTTGGTTAAATGATAGTCGTGACGAACAAACAGGCGAACGCCTAGATGAACTGGAAGACCCTTTTAAGCTCTACCGTTGCCATACCATTATGAATTGTACGGATACTTGCCCTAAAGGCTTGAACCCTGCTAAAGCAATTGCAGAAATTAAAAAAATGCTCTTAATACGACAAGAAGGCTAGCCCCATATGCCCAATATTAAACACCTACGCTGGCAGTGTCGGCGCGGTGCAAAAGAATTGGATGTTATGCTAACGACTTATTTGGAGCAAGAATACATGCTAGCGAAAGGCGTAGAACAACAAGCCTTTGTCATGCTATTGGCACTAGAAGACAAGTGCTTATTAAGCTATTTTTTTTTAAATAATGAACCTAAAAACCGTCATTTAAGAGGTATCGTTGCAAAAATCCGCACCACCTTTATGCATTAAGGTACAACAATCAACGTACTTGCTTATTTTTATTGTTGCAATACATAGTTTAGCTATACTTAGCAGTATCGCAATAACGCTCTCATTAGCAATCAAGTTATTGCTCATTGCATTACTTGTCTCTAGTTTTTATTGGCAGATACAAGGCTATCGACACGGAGTTTATACGACAACACTAAAATATACTGATGTATTTGCATGGCAACAACGCACACAACAACAATTTACGACTATACAGATATTAAATTCAAGTGTTATCACATCATTTATTATTATCTTGCATGTCATAGCAGACAATCAACGCCGAACGATACTTATTTTCCGTGACACCTTGCCAAATGAAATATACCGACAATTACGCGTTACATTAAAAATCAATGCGCAAAACGCTGAACCGTAACTCGCTAACATTATATTTAAAAAAATGGCCGACATTGAAATTAAAATATTAGATATTGCTAAATTAAAAAATTTACCTGCTTTACCTGAAGAAAGTAGTCATATTTTGGCCGCAATTAATGACCCTGACATTGAACTGGACAACTTGGTACGCATTATTTCGTCTTCGCCCATTCTAGTCGCCCGCTTATTGGCTCTGGCTAACTCAGCCTACTTTGGTTACGCTGGAAAAATAACCGATTTGCGTATCGCCGTTATCAATGTCTTAGGCTTAAAATTAGTTAAAAGTCTAAGCTTAAGCGTTTTACTCAATATAACCTTAGACAGCAGTCAATGCCACCAGTTTAATGCCGAACGGTTTTGGCATAATGCCCTATTAACAGCCGTTTGTGCACAAAAAATTGCGCAATTATTAAAGCGTCAAGACCTTGACCCTGCCCTGCTTTATACAGCGGGCATATTACTAGACATTGGTCTATTAGCCGCAGTTTGTGTCTATCCAACGGCAATGAATAGCCTGTTTTTACAAGAACAAAAGACCTCCGAACCACTCGGAAAATTAATGGCGCACCATTATGCAACCGATCAATATATTATTGGCGGTTATTTGTTGCGCAGCTGGCAATTACCCATTGCTTTCCAACAAATAACCAATCATTATTTAGATACTGACTATTCAGGTGATGAACTACCTGCCATTGTTCTATTAAAAATTGCCTCTTTATTAGTTAAGATGATAAACGAGAATTGCGATGCCGTAATAGACCCCAATATGATAGATTTATTAGCCTTTTTAGAGCTAAAACCAACACAATTATTAAGCATTAAAACTGAAGTTGCCTTACAGATGGACGACTTTAAGCTCTTGGTACAAACACTCATTAGCCAATAATTGATAGGCAAACGATGGAAATACAAAATATTGATGTACTAGGGTTTCACGACGTTCTGCTTGATTTGTTAAATGCATTATCTGCGGTCAGAGCCTTATCAGAAATCGATAATCTACAAAAAATTAGCGACAAACAACTGATTAGAGAAGCATTAAGCGTCCTAATCAGCAATCAAGACATGGAGCGTTGTTCATTTTTTATTAAAACCGATGACAATGAATTAGTTAATTTAACCGGCTTAAGCAGTTATGAGGCAGCAACCGGGCAATCAGAAAACTATACTCCCTTAACATTCCGGCTAGGTGAAGGGGTTATTGGCTTAGCCGCACAAACCGGCAAATTACAACACTGTACAAACTGCGCGAGTGATAGCCGGTTTAGCATTGATCAAGAAACATTAATGCCGGGATCCATTATTAGTGTTCCTGTCATGGCATTAGGCGAATTATTTGGTGTCTTAAATATTTCACACCCGGAAGCCGACCACTTTTCAGATTGGCACATTCGTTTATTAGAAATTTATAAAAATATGCTGGGACAGATGCTAAGTAATTTACGCCTATTTCAGCAAATGGAACAACAAATTACCTTAAAAACCAAACACTTACAAAAAGCACTCAATGAAGCCACCGCCTTAAAACAGCGTTTTGAAAACCTATCCATGGTAGATAATTTAACTCAGCTACATAATCGCCGCTTTTTTTATACGCACGCGACTAAAGCACTCGCCATGGCAAAACGTTATGGCGATAACTTATGCATGTTATTACTGGATTTAGATTATTTTAAAAGTATTAATGACACCTATGGCCACAACAACGGCGACCAAGTTTTAATTGATGTCGCCCAAGCACTCAGCCGTCAAATGCGTGAATCAGATATTGTGGCACGCTTTGGCGGTGAAGAATTTGTTATCTTATTCCGCAAAACAGACTGTGCCAATGGTCTTTATTTTGCAGAACGCATACGCGAAGCGATAGCAGCATTACAATGGACGTTCAAAAAGCAAAAGGTCTCCATCAGCGTAAGTATCGGCATGTATTGCATCACGCATAACAATTTGCAAAAGCAAGGAGAAAACATAGACACTTTTATTCATTATGCTGATTTAGCCATGTACAAAGCCAAAAGTAATGGTAAAAATCAAGTGGTCGTCTTTTCCAAAGACTTATTACAATCGACAAAAACTAAATAAGTCAACTCTGTCTTAGATCACCGGGGGCAAAATCAAACCCTAACTTCTGTTCTCACCTCACCCGGTAGCCACCCACTTTTGTAGCTCTCAGCCTGCATACACTTCCCAAGCTCAAATATACAGTACGGCAAACAAGTGCAACTTTTAGTATAATTCGATGATACCTTGCAAATCTCCCTAATTACATAGTGAGACACCCTTAAAATTAAGATTTAAAACTGAATGAATCAAGAATTAGAATCCATAAACGCGAAAGAAATCAAGCGCCGACGTACCTTTGCCATTATTTCTCACCCTGATGCAGGTAAAACGACCTTAACTGAGAAACTATTACTCTTTGGGGGTGCCATTCAACAAGCCGGCTCAGTGAAGGGGCGTAAAGCAGACCGACATGCCACCTCCGACTGGATGGAAATGGAAAAACAACGGGGTATTTCGGTGACTACTTCCGTTATGCAATTTGAGCATAAAGATTGCATTATGAATTTACTGGATACACCGGGGCATGAAGATTTCTCTGAAGATACTTACCGCACCTTAACGGCGGTTGACTCTGCTTTAATGGTAATTGATGTGGCAAAAGGGGTGGAAAACCGTACCATTAAACTGATGGAAGTGTGTCGTTTACGCACCACGCCTATTTTAACCTTTATTAATAAGCTAGATAGAGAAGGCAAAGACCCTATTGAGTTATTGGACGAAGTGGAATCTGTCTTAAATATTGATTGTGCGCCAATGACATGGCCGATTGGCATGGGAAAACGCTTTAAAGGCGTTTATCACCTATATGAAGATACGGTACACCTATTTAGTGCCACACATGGCGGAAAAATAATGGAAGGGGAAACCATTAAAGGCTTACATAACCCCGCCTTGGATACCTTGCTCGGTGATCAAGCAGAGGAGTTACGTGAAGAAATTGAATTGGTACAAGGGGCAAGCCATGCGTTTAACCTAGAGGCCTACCTAGCCGGAGAGCAAACACCTGTTTTCTTTGGCTCAGCCATTAATAATTTTGGTATTTTAGAGTTATTAGATGCCTTTGCCGATTACGCACCTGCCCCCAAAGGGCGCGAGGCAGATCAACGCATGGTACATGCATTAGAAGATAATTTTACCGGTTTTGTTTTTAAGGTACAGGCCAATATGGATCCCTCACATCGCGATAGAATTGCTTTTTTACGTGTTTGCTCCGGTAAATTTGATAAAGGCATGAAAATTAACCATGTGCGCTTGGGCAAAAAAATTCAGGTCGCTAATGCCATTACCTTTAAAGCCGCTAGCCGTAAAAATATCGACGAGGCTTATTCCGGCGATATTATTGGCTTGCACAACCACGGCACTATTCAAGTCGGCGATACATTTTCTGAAGGGGAAACCTTGAAGTTTTCAGGTATTCCTTATTTTGCCCCCGAGTTATTTCGGCGTGTGGTTCTGAAAGACCCTTTACGAGGCAAGGCCCTACAAAAAGGCTTGGTGCAATTGACCGAAGAAGGCGCAACCCAGTTATTCAAACCTCTTAAAAACAATGATCTTATTTTAGGTGCAGTGGGTATTTTACAGTTTGATGTGACCGCATTTCGCTTAAAATCGGAATATAATGTTGAGTGCGTTTACGATAATGTTGCCATCAATACCGCACGTTGGGTCAGTTCAGAAAATACCGCTAAATTTGAAGAGTTTAAGAAAAAGGCCTTTGATAATTTAGCTGAAGATGGCGGTGGTTTTTTGGTTTATTTGGCCTCTAGCCGGGTTAATTTGCAATTAACCGAAGAGCGTTGGCCGGATATAAAATTTAGTGCAACCCGTGAGTTGTAGGTGTATGCTCATAAAACGTGAATGCGATTAAGCATTCACGCTTGAGTCTGTGTCAATACTTTAAGCCAAGGTGAAGACGATGCAAAAAATAATACGTTTTTTATTACTCATGATAACAGTGGGTTCGACACAGACGATGGCAGCTGATAGAGCACTCTTGGTAGGGGTTGGTAAGTATCACTTAGCAAAATACAATTTACCCGGCATTGACTTAGACCTTGCCATGATGCAACAAACCGCCGCATTAATGGGTATCAAAGAGGTTAAAGTTCTAAAAGATGAACAAGCCACATTCAATCGGGTCATCAATACGATCAATCGTTTCTTAATCAATGGCGTACAAAAAAATGACCGCGTACTCTTTTATTACTCGGGGCATGGTACGCAAGTACCTGATTTTAGTGGCGATGAACACCAAGATGGTGTAGATGAAGTGTTGACAATGTATGATATGACATTGACAACACGACAAGGCAAAAAAACCTTACGCAATGTTTTGCTTGATGATGAGCTAAACGCATTGCTAAAGCGAATTCCAAGCAAGAACCTACTGGTTTTAATCGATGCTTGCCATAGCGGCACAGCAACACGCGAAATACGCCTACCTCATTCAATATTAGGTGATGACGTACAAATTAAATCCAAATTCTTGCAATATGCAGGCATGCAAAGTAAAGGCATTGCCAACAATAGCACACCTATCATTGAGTTAAATAACAATATTCCCTATGTCGCCATCGCCTCGGCAGGCGACACAGAAGAATCCATTGCCACCTCAAAAGGGAGCTTATTTACATTAGCCGTCTTACACACTATCAAAAAAGCGGCACAAACACAGCAGATATTAAGCCCTAAAGACCTACAGCAACAAGTTGCCACTTTTATCAAGCATGAAAACCAGCCATTTACACCGCGATTGCGCGGCAATGCACAACTAGCCAATAGAGCGTTACAGCTAAAGCCGGCAAAGGCAAAACAAGGGAATAATTGGCAACGCTTGTTAGCCCTCAGTCACAATATGGCACCTTTAACCGTTTTGATTAACCAAGGTCAGTATCAATTAGGGGATGCCTTGGAAGTGAGCATTTTAAATAACCAAGCCGCTTATCTTAATGTTATTAATATTGATGCCAATGACCAGGCAACCGTGTTATATCCGAATCAGTTCCACCCTGATGCCTTTGTACAAAGTAATGTACGCATTCCCAGTCAGCAAATGGCCTTTGAACTCGTTGCGCAAAAACCAACCGGCCAATCATTGCTCATCGCATTTTTATCCAGCAAAGCAATCAACTTATACAAAACGGGCTTAGCCACTCGATTACCTGGTGGTGGCTTGGATAATCTATTCCATCAAGTATCAGAGCAAGGGCTTGCTGAAATCGAAGCACTGCATAACAGCACAGACGGCAGTTGGATTAAATCGGGCCGCATTGTAACGCACATAACCCCCTAAGCTAACAGCTACACGCATCATAAGGTACAGACAATGCAAACATTCATTAAACAAATAGTCGGCATTATTTTTTTAGCTCTCGGGGCGAACACCTATGCCGCAACGCAGGTTTTATTAATTGGTGTAGGACAATATCAAGACCCACGCTTTAATTTAGAAGGGCCTAAAAATGATGTTTTAGCCTTAGAGCAGGTTTTAATTGATAAATGGGGCGTAAAACGCGACAGAATCACAAAACTGATTGATACGCAAGCCAGTTATGCCGCCATTATGCAGGCACTGAAAACCTTAAAAACAAAAACGCAAACAGGCGACCAAATTTATATCTATTTTAGTGGTCATGGTACGAGCCGCTTAGATAGGGCTATGCGCATGCCCCTACCCTATAGCAGCGGTGCTTTTATTCCGGCAGATTTCCCCATTACTTATGGTACGACACAAGCGCGTTATGCAAAATTGGTCGTCGGCAGACGTGATTTAAAACCTATCCTAAAAGACCTTGATGATTCCGGACGTTCTGTCCTCGTGGTCTCGGATAGTTGTTATTCAGGCAATGCCGTACGAGGTTTATTTGGTAAGAATGAACTACCGAGTCGCTATCTGGCCATTCCTGCAAAAAATATCGCGGCCTATGGGCTAGATGAAGATGAAGACGTTGCATTTGAAGTCAAAACCAAAGGAGACGATCACTACCCCTATAAAAATGTCTATTTTATCTCCGCGGCCAGTGATGCCGAAAAAGCTGCCGATATTCCAACGCGTTGGCTAAAGCGTTACCCCACTTTTGATGGCAAAGCGCATGGCGCTTTTACCAATGCCTTATTAGGCGTATTGATGGGCAAAGTGCCCTCTGATTTTAATCATGATGGCGAAGTGGTTTATGCAGAATTGACCCGTGCCATACGCAACCAACTCAAGGCCAGCAATTTTCCGCAACACCCGCAAACCTTGCCGCAAATGAAAGATGATACGACACTACTCGCCATGCGCAGTGTATTAGGTGTCAGTAAACCACCGCAAAATTCTCCCTCTGTGCAATTACCCGCTTCCGACAGCATAAAAATGCGTGTTTTAGTCGAATCCAATAACAAAGATTTACTACGTAGGCTCAGTAAGCTAAGCAAACTACAATTAGTCACTGAACGCGCCGACTTGCTTATTAGGCAACAGGGAACAGATTATTTACTCTTAACAGGCCGCTTTGATTTAATTGGCAAATTAAACAATCCATCACTGCAAACACTAGTCGGTAGAATACAACAAGAATTATGGAAAAAGGAAATCAATACCGCCTTAACCGCTCATGCTAGTTTTAATATGGAACTCTCCAGAAGTGAGAGTAAAAAAGGGATGGTTGCCAAAGAAGGTGAACTTATCGCCTTTACCTTACGTAGCGAACGCCCCATTTATTTGCTGTTATTAGATATTGATTCCAATGGACAGCTCAATCTTTTATACCCTTATACTAAATCTGAATTAGCCCCGATTGCAGCCAATAAAGTTGTTTTTATTCCGGGAAAACTACCAGGGCAAAAAATCAGGGTACAACCGCCATTTGGCACAGACCATCTAATAGCCATCGGCTTTACACGCCTACCCGAAGCGTTCGCTCAATTATTAGGAACCGATATCTTACTGCAAGGCTCAAAGCAATATAATTTAGTCAACACGTTATTAAACAGTACACAATATACCTATGGGTTTGCTGAATTTGATTTGCTTACCCTGCCCAAAAAAGGAGAATGATAATGTTGCGATATTTATTATTAATTTACCTCAGTGTGCTAAGTTGCAACACTTATGCAGGCTGTTTAGATGCTGAACAAGCCAAAGCGTTATATCTACGCGCAAAAGGCCAAACAGCTGATGCAAGCGTACATTTATTACAACAATCGGCTGAACTGTGTGAAAACTATGCCGTCTATTACAAATTAGGGCTCAATCAATTAAAGCTGGCACAATATCAAAATGCATTACAAAGTTTTAAAAATGCACAACGCTTTGTTGACATGGGCACACAACAAGATGCCATTTTGCTAGGGCGTATGGCCATTGCCTATTATCAACGCAATGATTTATCCAATGCATTAGCTGCCATCGACTCAGCCCATGAAGTGTATGCACAACAATCGGAAAAACCCCCTGTATGGCTCACGCAACTTAGACAAGATATCGACACCCGCATCGCGCAAACTTTGTTCACTTCTGATAAGATTGGCGAAACGCTGGTCAGCATGAAAAATTTTGGCGTAAAGCCTAAGATTAATATCAAAATTTTATTTGCTTCGCGCAGTGTGTTAATTGATGAACGCGGTCTTGAACAAGTGAAAGAGCTAGGCAAAGCTTTATTATCTTATGCTCGCTCAGGGCAACGTATTTTAATTATTGGGCATACCGATATAAAAGGTAGTGCGCAATATAATCAAAAATTATCTGAAAACAGAGCTAAATCAGTCATAAAAACCTTAGTCTCACTGTATCCTGAGCTGAAAGGCAGCTTAGACTACAAAGGCATGGGGTTTCGGCACTTAAGATATAAAGGTGACCAAGAGAAAATCAACCGTCTCAACAGACGTGTTGAAATACAGCTTCTATAGCACGCATCTTGCTCAATTATTCGCAATCAATACCGCAAAAATATAATGGATCAATCTGTACAATTCGATTTAAACCTTATCCATCGTTATGATAAATCAGGCCCTCGGTACACCTCATACCCAACGGCTTTAGAGTTACACGAAGGGTTTACGGCAACGGACTACCAACAACAAATTGCATTATCCAATCAACGCGGCGGCCCGTTATCGCTTTATTTTCATATTCCATTTTGCGATACGGTTTGCTACTACTGCGCCTGTAATAAAATTATTACCAAAAATAGGGAGCATGCAGAGCCTTATCTGGAAAATTTATTCAAAGAACTCGCCATGCAAGGTGCTTTATTTGACCGACAAAGAACGGTCAACCAATTGCACTGGGGCGGCGGAACTCCAACATTTTTAGATTATGAGCAAATGAGCCGATTAATGGCGGCAACGCGGCAACATTTTAATCTAAAAGATGACGACAGTGGTGAATATTCCATTGAAATTGACCCCCGCGCAACCAATAAGCAAACGATTCAACAATTACGCCAACTAGGCTTTAACCGCATCAGCTTAGGCGTACAAGACTTTGATGTAGACGTACAACGTGCCGTGAATCGCATGCAATCGGAAGCAGAAACCTTTGCCGTACTAGAAGCGGCCAGAAAAGAAGGCTTTCGCTCCACCAGCATTGATTTAATTTATGGCCTACCTAAACAAAGCGTTACATCATTTGCCATCACCCTAGATAAAATATTAACCGTCTCCCCTGACCGTTTTTCCATTTTTAATTATGCGCATTTGCCGGCACGTTTCAAAACGCAACGGCAAATTAATACGGCCGATATGCCCAGTGCTGCCGTTAAGCTAGATATATTACAAATGATTATTCAGCGTTTACTCGATGAAGGCTACGTCTATATTGGCATGGATCATTTTGCCAAACCAGACGATGAATTGGCCGTTGCACAACGAAAAAATAAACTATACCGAAACTTTCAAGGCTACTCTACGCATTCCGATTGTGATTTAATAGGTCTTGGCATCACCTCCATCGGACGTGTAGCAGACAGTTATATTCAAAATGCTAAAGATTTGGCCA
>JALSIU010000208.1 GCA_026989715.1 Methylomonas sp. | reverse complement strand
TGCGGCAGGCGAGGAGGTCAGTCTGTTGGCTGATGCGGATTTGATAGATTATATTGTTGCACAGCAGTTGGGCTATTTGTCTTTGATACAAAAGGGGGCGGATTTTGTGGCATGTTATACGGCGTTTAGTGCGTTCCAAGTGTTGTGTGCGGTGCGGAAAGGGGCATATGGTGTGCTGGAAATTAATAGGCGCGTTGCTGAGCAGTTACATGAGCGGCGGCTGATTAATTCATCGGCCGAGTGGTATGCTGGCCGGCCTATTATGATTACGCAGAATGATGCGACTTTGCAGTTATATAATGGTGATATTGGTCTTTGTTTGCAGGATGCGGCAAGTCATGGGCAGTTGCGGGTGTTTTTTTTAAGCCCTGCGGGAGCGGTCAGAAAATATTTGCCGGCGCGTTTACCGCATTGTGAAACGGTGTTTGCGATGACCATTCATAAAAGCCAAGGCTCAGAATTTGATGAGGTTTTATTGGTCTTGCCGGAGAAAGTCAATCCGATTTTAACTAAAGAATTATTGTATACGGGGATTACGCGTGCGAAAAAGACACTTAAAATACATGCTACTCAGGCGGTATTTGCGGAAACTTTAGCGCGTAAAATAGAGCGTCACAGTGGTTTGGCGCAGCGTATTTCGAAAATGCTTGCAATATGATGGGCTGCAGGGGCGGCTAAAAAGTAGTTTCGCCATGCAACCCATCTTATAAACTTAAGTTTTATGTGCAGGGCTTTAGTCGTCGGAAGTGGGTTGCTCCATGGCGGCAACGCGTTTTTCTAAGTCTTCGAGTTTTGCGCGTGTTTTGGCTAAAACGCCTTTTTGTACTTCAAATTCTTCGCGGGTAACTAAATCCATTTTAGCGAAAGCACTTTGCAAAATGGCGCGAAAGTTTTTTTCCATATCTTCTTTTAGGTTATTGAGGCCGGGAGGCATCGCGTCACTTAAGCGGGTGGCGATGTCGTCAATTGATTTTGGGTCAAACATGGTTTTTAAGTCCTGATAAAAAGAGGGTAAAAGAGCGGCTTATACTAAGCCTGTGTTAGTGACCGAGACATATTCTCGACAAATTTTTTCAATATCCGCTTGGCTTAAGGGCTGTTGCATTAATAGGCAATAATAGTGGTCTTCATTTTCGCTAAAGGTAATGCAGTTTTTGCACTGGCCAAAGCTACTGGTGCCATTGACATTTTGTAAGGCAATCAGTGCTTCATAGAGTGCGGCACTGATGGAGTCGAATTGTTTGTTGGCAATGGCTTCTTCTGCTTTGGTAAATACATCAAAGGGAGTAATGCTTTTTAGTAATTCGACCCCTGCCGGCAGTACGCGTAAGTGTACAATACGTTTGTCTTGCTCATCTTGTTTTTTTTCAATATAGCCTTTGCGTACTAATACTTGCAGAGTTTGCGATACAGTACCTTTGGTTAAGCCTAGGTAATCGGTGACGGCGGCAGGTGTGTCGCTAAATCGGTTGCAACTTGCTAAGTAGTCGAGTGTTTGTACATGTACCGGTTGCAGGCCTAAGGCAGAGTATTTTTTACGTTGCTCTGCTCTGAGCAACGTACTGATTCGCTCGATTAATTTTAAGGTGGTTAAGTTATGCATATGTTTATTTTAGCATTACTTATGCTAGGTATATATAGGCATCATCTGATTTTTAGTAGCAAAGTTTCAACGAGTGTCAAATAGGATGCCAGCCTATTTGTTTTAGGGGGGATGTGGTAAATATGGGTAACTGCCTTTGCGAATATTAAAAAAGGCCAGCTCAGGCAAACTCATTAAAATCCCCATCGCGCTATTTTTTAAAGTTTTGCCTGAGTCAAAGGGTAGTGCAAGGCCGCCATAAATCCCCATCGCTGTGGCGGCAAGTAGGTTGATAGACCCTAGTATTGGGCGTGACCAGAGATTTTGGTCGGTAAAAAAGAGGAAAAAAGAGTCCTGGGTATTAAATTTATAATTGCTGGCACTTAAGGTATTAAATTCTCTGAGATAAACGATGAGCTGGTTTTCTTCTTGTTGCATTTTAGTGAGTTGTTGCCGGCGAAATGAGGGGAGGATGTCTTGGGGATAGTTTTTGGCAAGATTATCAAAAGCACGGAATGGGATAAAGGCGAGTGGGTGCTTATCGGGTAATTGTTTGAGTGTTTGTAAGGCGGGTATATTGATGTCGGCTTGTCGGATGCCGGCAAAAATTTCCGTGACACAGTTGCGCGTGATTAAATCATATTGATACAGTGATTGCAGTTGTTGTTGGAGATGAGTTTGGTAGGCTTTGAAGTGTTTGAGTGCAATATTGGTTTGTTGGTGGCTGAGTTGGGGTAATAAATGTTGCGGGAGTGTTATGGCTTTACTCGGTAAGCGGCGTTCGCCGGTGGTGCGTAAGCCCTGTTGTTTGTTAAGGGCGCGTTCGCGTTCGTAGTAGTAATTGGCCAGCATTTCCAGTTGACTGTAGGTTTGTTCCGATAAAGCTGCTGGGGAAGCAAACAGTTGTTGCTTATGCTGGCGAAGCC
>JALSIU010000207.1 GCA_026989715.1 Methylomonas sp. | reverse complement strand
GAATGGTGTTATTGGCATGACGGAGTTATTGCTGGATAACCCCCTAGAAATAGAACAGGAAAATCGGGCACTCACCATAAAGCGCAGTGCTGAAGCCTTATTGACCATTATTAATGATATTCTGGATTTTTCTAAAATCGAAGCAGGAAAACTGGAGCTGGAGATTTTAGATTTTGATTTAGGCAATTTACTCGAAGATATTGCCGATACCACCGGCTTACGTGCTATTGAAAAAGGACTGGAATTTATTTGCACGGTCAACCCAACGCTGCCACAATGGTATCGAGGTGACCCTGGGCGAATTCGACAAATTCTCACCAATTTAATCAGCAATGCCATTAAATTTACAACAGTCGGTGAAGTAGCGGTACGTTATCAACTGATTACCGACACACAAGGCCAACCTTTATTGCGCTTTAGCATCAAAGACACCGGCATAGGCCTGAGCAGGGTACAACAACAAAAATTATTTCAAAAATTCAGTCAAGCAGACAACTCAACCACCCGCAAATTTGGTGGCACAGGTTTAGGTTTAGCCATTAGCAAACAACTGGTAGAGCTTATGGGAGGCGAAATCGGTATTGAGAGTGAATTAGGCCATGGCGCAACATTCTGGTTCACTTTAGCTTTAGAGCCTATTCCGGCAAAAAATACATTAACACAAGCGCCGGATTTGCATCAGCAACGTATTTTAGTCGTTGATGACAATGCAACCAACCGTGAAGTACTGCATGAATTTCTAAGCGCATGGAAAGCACCACACAGCGTCGCGGCCAGCGGCCCTGAAGCGCTAGAAATGCTGTACGCAGCTATTACCGAGAAATCAGCTTACACCATAGCACTACTCGACATGCAGATGCCGGGCATGGATGGATTTAGACTTGCAGATACCATACAGAGAGACAAGCAATTGTCGGC
The DNA here is from genome assembly GCA_026989715.1 of Methylomonas sp. Lineage (GTDB taxonomy): Bacteria > Pseudomonadota > Gammaproteobacteria > Methylococcales > Methylomonadaceae > Methyloprofundus. Next base: position 1,596 of record JALSIU010000207.1, on the reverse strand, counting down.
CACACGCCTTGCGATGTTAAGCTCACAAGGACAACGCGGCGATGCCAAGCAAACCTTAGAGCATGGTTTTGCAGCTTATCTAAGTAAGCCCATTCACCAATCTGAACTCTATAATGTCTTATTGCAATTAGCGGGTATTAAAAATACACAACAGCCCAATACAATCATTACTCGTTATACAGCTCGACAACAACATAAATTTAATGCACAGGCATTAGTTGTCGATGATAACAGCATTAATCAAGCTGTTGCCTGTGGTATGCTAGCTAAATTTGGCATGACAACCGAAGTAGCCGCTAACGGCCAAGAAGCAATAGACATGCTCACGCAACAAAATTTTGATTTGGTTTTTATGGATTGTCAAATGCCGGTAATGGATGGCTATACTGCCACACAACATATTCGTGAGCCCCATTCCTCAGTACAAAACCACCAAATACCCATTATCGCCATGACAGCCAATGCCATGCAAGGCGACCGTGAGAAATGTCTAAACGCCGGCATGGATGATTTTATTGCCAAACCGGTTGATATGAGTAAACTGCTTAAATTACTAGAAAAATGGTTACATCAAGCTCCCTCCCCCTCTGAGACAGAAATAGAAACGCAGACAAACACCACAGCACTCCCCGAAGAAGATAAGCCTATCATTTTTGACTACCATGCCATGAGTGAGCGTTTAATGGGCGATAAAGATTTAATCCAAACCATTGCCAATGCCTTTTTAAGTGATATGCCCGTGCAACTTCAACAACTCAGCGATTGCATACAGGCCGATGACTTAGCACAAGCCACGGCACAAGCTCACAAAATAAAAGGCGCATCTGCCAATGTAGGTGCTATGGCATTAAGCCACTTAGCACTCACAATGGAGCAAGCAGGTAAAGCAGGCGATATGCAAAGTTTGCAACAACAGTTAAATGCTTTAGAACACGGTTTTATACAATTAAAATCCACTATGGAGGATAAACTTTTATGAAGTTATTGATCGCAGATGATGATCTTACTTCTCGTGCCATGTTAGCAGCCATCACTAGCAAATGGGGTTATCAACCCATACTTGCTGAAGATGGTGAGGCCGCTTGGGAATTACTCCAAACGCCTGACGAAGCCCCTTTGTTAATGTTGATTGACTGGGAAATGCCACGCTTAGATGGCTTAGGGCTCTGTCAGCGTATCCGCGCAACAAATCAAAATAACCCACCTTTTATTATTTTGTTAACGGCACGTAGTGAAACGGATGATATCGTCGCCGGCTTAGACGCGGGTGCGAATGATTATATTGCCAAACCTTTCGCTAATGCCGAATTAAAAGCACGCTTACACGTTGGGCAACGTATGCTGAGTTTACAAACTGAACTCAATAAAACCAAAGAAGCCCTTACCTTTGAGCGCGAAACCATCGAAAATATCATTCTAAAAATGCGCGCTTCCAAAAAATTTGCGCACGACCAACTTCAATTACTCGAAGCACCGGTCGAAAAAACCTCGGGAGATATATTGCTGTCTGCATTCCGGCCTGATAATACTCGCCATATTATGCTCGGTGACTTTACAGGACATGGATTGATGGCAGCGGTCGGCGGCCCTATTGTC
>JALSIU010000206.1 GCA_026989715.1 Methylomonas sp. | reverse complement strand
GAGTTTCCAGATTTATTTTCATGGCTATTAGATGAAATGGGCGAATTACCATTGCCCCGAAAGGGACGAGAGCGAGTCATTTCTAACCCACTGAAATTGCTGGGTGTCCCGTCTTAAGTTGGTAGCCCTCTGCTCTTCTTTAATGTCGTTGCATTGCGGTAAAAACAGACATTTAAGCTTCTGGCTGATGTAATAGAGGGGATGAAATTTACTGATAAAGCCTTATAAACCCCATTATTTACTACCCGTTATTTAAATTATTTAGGCATATTAAAACAAATGGGGTTAAATAAATGCTTAACTTTTTCTTAAAAAGTGTGAACTATCTATCGGCTATTTATTACGTGAACTTCTACGCGGTTTTTTATTCGGCTTTCCACGACGTGTAGAGGATTTTTCTTGACGTGGCGGGTTATTATCACCTTCCTGTACAGCGGTCATACGTAACTGCTGTCCTGCAACGCGAGTATTCTGTAATTCTTGCAATACTTCTTTTGGCATCCCTTTGGGTAAATCAACAATACTAAAAGTACCGTGCATATCAATTTGACCAATGGCTTTACCATCTAAACCGGCTTCATTGGCAATGGCACCAACGATATTCCCCGGTTTTGCACCATGCTCTTTACCGACTTCAATACGAAAACGCTCCATATCACCACCTGAAGGCGCACTTTTGCGTTTTCTATCGCGGTCATTACGATCACGCCCGCGCTCAGAACGCTCTTTAACTTTAGCAGGTTTTTTCAATAGTAACGGCTCGTCGCCTTGTACTAATTTAGCTAAGGCCGCCGCAATTTCTATTGCAGGGATATCATGCTCCGTTTCATATTGTGCAATGATTTTATTATAAAATTCAAGCTCTTCTGTTGCCAACGTATCGGTAATTTTTTGTTTAAAACGACTAACGCGTTTATCATTAATGACTTCAGTTGATGGCATTTCCATCAAGTCTATGCGTTGCTTAGTCGCACGTTCAATCGCATGCAACATACGTTTTTCACGAGGTGCAACAAATAAAATGGCATCACCGGCTCGCCCTGCTCGACCAGTACGGCCGATACGATGCACATAGGCTTCGGTATCGTAAGGGATATCATAGTTAATAACATGACTGATGCGCTGTACATCTAAACCACGCGCGGCCACATCAGTTGCAATAAGAATATCTAGCTTACCATTTTTTAATTTTTGAATGGTTTTTTCACGCTGGTTTTGTGCCAAGTCGCCATTAATGGCGGCAGCTGAAAAACCACGCGCTTCTAACTTTTCTGCCAATTCGATGGTCGCATTCTTAGTGCGCACAAAAATAATCATGCCATCAAATGTTTCGGCCTCTAAAATGCGCGTTAAGGCATCAAGCTTATGCATTCCACTGACTGTCCAGTAACGCTGACGAATGGTTTCAGCAGTCGTTGTTTTGACTTTGATGGTCACATGCTCAGGGTCACGCAAATAATTATTAGCAATACGACGGATAGCAGTGGGCATTGTTGCAGAAAATAAAGCGCGTTGACTATCTTCCGGCAGTTGTTCGAGTACCCACTCAACATCATCAATAAAGCCCATGCGTAACATTTCATCTGCCTCATCTAATACTAAGCAGTTTAAATTGTTTAGTTTTAAGGTTCCTTTACGCATATGATCCATAACTCGGCCAGGCGTTCCGACTACGACATGCGCACCACGGCGCAACATGCGTAATTGTCCGGAATAATCCTGTCCGCCATAAATAGGTGCAACATGAAAACCTTTTATGTATTTTGCGTATTTTTGAAACGCTTCGGCAACTTGAATGGCCAATTCACGCGTGGGCGCCAAAACGAGAACTTGTGGGTCTTTTTGCGATAAATCTATTTTAGACAATAAGGGTAAAGCAAAGGCAGCCGTTTTTCCTGTACCTGTTTGTGCTTGGCCGAGTACATCTTTGCCTGCGAGTACAAGTGGAATCATTTGTGCTTGAATAGGGGATGGCGTTTCGTAGCCTACTTCATCAAGCCCTTTTAAGAGTGGTTCTATAAGATTTAATTCTGAAAATTTTGGAAGTGTTGATACTTCGGTGGTCATTAAGCGTTCCTACTGACTTGGCAGAGTTTGATAAAACGCTGCCTGATTTTAAAAAAATGTATACACTATAATACCCTACCTGCCTTTTTAATGCGCGAGTTATTGTCGCAATAGCCTTTAGGTTCCGTATTATTCTGCTTGCGTGTCGGTTTTTGCGGCCTTATCTTGCGCGGGCTCTTTTTGTGGGGCATCGGCTTCTTTTTTTGCTGTCTCACGCACTTGCTCCTTTGCGCCTGCGCTTTGCAAAAGTTTTTGCAATTGTTTGCGGCCTATTTTTTTTGCGATTTCTAACGCGCCATCGCCTTGTGCATTTGCCGCATTGACCTCTGCACCTGCCGTTACCAGTAGCTTAACAATGCGCTGGTCACCAAAAATAATGGCATCCATTAAGGCGGTAGTGCCTTGTTTATCGCTCAAATTGACATTAGCACCATACGTTAATAATAATTTTGCAATACGGAAATTGCCGCTGTAGGCAGCCGCCATCAAGGCAGTACGCCCACTGGCAATAGGCGTATTGACGTCAATGCCTTGCATTAATATATTTTGCACCCGTTGCTGCTTGCCCTGAATAACGGCAATAAATAAATCTTGGGGCGTTTCGGCAAATAATGCCGTGTTATACAGCATAGTTTGCAATAAAACGATAAAAATAAAGACGCTCTTCACTGCTCTAAACCTAATTTTTTTAAGCGATAACGTAGCGACCTAAAACTCATCCCTAATTGCTTTGCGGTCGCCGTACGGTTCCATTTATTTTTTTCTAATGCTTCACTGATGGCATGTTTTTCAATTTCTTCCAAATAATCCTCAAGCGACTCCATCTCAGGCACATAAGCACTTGCATCAGGTAATTGCAAACTGCCTTTTTCTAGGTGTAAATCACTTTCGGTAATCAATTTGCCTTCGTATAAAGTGACAGCCCGCTCAAGAATATTTTCTAATTCACGCACATTACCGGGAAATTGATAATTTTGTAGTGCTTTTACCGCGCCTGCGGATAATTTTGCCTCAGGCATTTGATTAGCATGCGCAATTTTATTTAAAAATAACTCGCATAACTGTGGAATATCTTCACGGCGATGCCGCAAGCTTGGTACAAGCAATTCGATAACATTAATACGATAATATAAATCTTGTCTGAACTTGCCATCTTGTACCAATTGCGCTAAATCTTTATGAGTGGCACTTAATAGCCTTATATCGACACTTTCTTCTTGTTGACTACCAATGGCACGCACTTTTTTTTCTTGAATGGCACGCAATAGTTTTACTTGCAAATCGAGGGGTAAATCAGCGACTTCATCTAAAAATAAAGTCCCCCCCGTTGCTGCTTGAAATAAGCCCACCTTGTCTGTTGTTGCCCCGGTAAAACTTCCCTTTTTATGCCCAAAAAATTCACTTTCCATCAACTCATGCGGGATAGCGCCGCAATTGACGGCAATAAAAGGCTCTGCACTACGCGCACTTTGTTTATGTACTAAACGTGCAACCAATTCTTTTCCCGATCCTGATTCGCCTCGGATATACACAGGGGCTTGGCTACGCGCAATTTTACTTATTTTGGCACGAATATCACGCATGGCAGTAGAATCACCTAATAACAAGTGGCGCGAACGCCTGTCTTGTTTTAGAACCGCATTGGATTTGAGTGCATTACGCACGATTTGACGCAAGTCTTTTAGCTCAACAGGCTTAGATATAAAGTCAAATGCGCCTTGTTTCATTGCTTTGACGGCCACATCCATATTGCCATGCGCGGTAATGACAATAACAGGTAATCTAGGGTATAGAATTTGCATTTCCTGCAATAAATCCAAGCCATCACCGTCAGGTAGGCGCATATCCGTCAAGCACACATCAAATGTTTTTTCTTTTAATAATCGCTTGGCACTTTGTAAATTTTCAGCAGCAAAAGTGTTAATATCCATGCGACTGAGCGTAATATCTAACAGCTCACGAATATCGGCTTCATCATCAATAACTAGGGCTTGTACTGTACTCATAATTCAATTATTTTTTGTTCCGCATCTGCTAGGCATAACCGAAAACAGTTTCCCTGTTCAAAAGGCAGGTAACTGAGTTTTGCCTGATTTAACTCGGCGAGTTCTCGCGAAATATACAAGCCTAACCCCGTACCAAAACTGGAGGTAGTATAAAAAGGCTCAAATAAATGTTCAATGACTTCCGGCGGTATATTTTTTCCAAAATCAATGATTTCTATGCAAGTTTGATTATAAATAGTCGTCAGCTTAAGGATTATTCTTTTATCGGTTACATAACTGTATTTTAGAGCGTTTTCACAAAGATTATTTAAAATTTGTGTTAAATGATGCGGGTCAACCAAAATATCAGCAACCTGCCTATCCATAGAGAGCTGGAATTGCCCTTGATGGCCACTATTTTCCGACTCAAACGTAGCTAAATACGTCGGTAGCCAGTTCTGCAATTGAATCCGCTCTTGCCGAGAGTGCTTACGTCGAGAGAGCTGTAGGATATCCTCAATAATGGAATTGACACGATAAGCATGTGTTTTAATGATTTCAGTCAAACGACGGTCTTGTGCCGATAAATCAGGACATTCTGCCAATAACTCACCTGCATGACTAATCGCACCTAATGGATTACGAATCTCATGAGCAATATTAGCCGTTAAAAACCCCAATGAAGCGAGTTTACTTTGTTGAACCCGTTGATTATATAAGGCCGTATCTTCCAGCGTAATCATAAAGTACATATCATGCTGTGTTGGTAAAGAAGCAAAATGGACATTAACGCCTTCTTTTCCAGGTATTGCAATATTAATAAACTCTTTATTAAAAGTATTTTCTCTCCAAGCATCGAAGGCACTTGCCAGTTTAATCGTAATATCTGTTAAATTATCAGGCAAACTATCAATGCCTAATAAACGCGGGCAAGCTTCATTATAGCTAGTAATCATCTTATGCTGATTACATATAATGATGCCTGATTTCATATTTTGAATAATATACTGATTCAACTCTTCCAAAGAAATAATGGTTTCTTTTTGTTGCGTTGAAATCAGTTCCGTTTGCTCAGTACGTTTTGCCAGCAAATAGGATAACAAGGCCAACGAAAAAAAACCGGCACCTAGTATGCCCGCATAAGAATAGGAAAGACTATTAAAATCACCGACACGATAGGTATAGGCTTGTTCAGCAAAAACAAATAAACTAGCAATCGCAGCAAACAACATGGCGCAACGACCACCAACCAGTAAGCCCCCTGCACCGGTCGTGACTAACATTAATGCCCCTACACCACTGCCTAAACCACCGCAAGCATGCATAATGAGGGTCAGCATAAAAATATCGCTAAAAATCTGTATTTGCGCTTGTGTAGAATAACTGGTACGCCGCCAATAAATACAAAACCCACTCAACAAGACCATCAATAAATAAGTAAAACTACTGAAGCGGTATAAGCTTAAGTACTGTGCTTTAATAAAGGGGATATCTTGTGGCAAATAATAAATCAGCACAAAAAGGCTGGCGAGAATCACACGATAAGCGGCAAAACTTTTCAAGTAAAACCACGCCTGTGTCACCGGAATTTTATAGCCCTTAGAGAAAGGACAAGGCGAAATAGACTGTGATTCAGCACGCATAAACTGTCCTTATAGAATGAATAGGGGATTTATTATACGATATTGTTCATTATGCGGCGGCAAGTTCAATTAAGGTTGCAACATCTTTCAGTTTTTACGACAATCAAGACCTAGGATATTTTGCAACACAAGCACTCCAATATATGGATATTAGCATTATTTATATTATCAAAACCTTATTATTGCCTTTAGCCAGTTTGCTAATCATCAGCCTATCAGGGGTGATGCTAATACAATGCCACCCCTGCATTGCCACGCGCTTACTTTATTTTGCACTGGGTACTTTATTGTTGCTGAGCCTGCCTATCGTCAGCCAATACTTAGCGGCAACGCATGAGGTCTACCCGCCCTTAAACAAGGCTGCCCAAAAAGACTTTAATGCCCAAGCTATTGTCGTATTAGGGGGTGGCTTGCGTGAACCTGCTCCCGAATACCAACAAATTGCTACGCTAAAAAGTCGCACTTTAGAGCGCATTCGTTATGCAGCCAAACTCGCTAAGCAAACCCAATTACCCGTGCTGGTTTCAGGGGGCAAGGTATTCCATGCAGAATTTCCCTCTGAAGCGGAACTCATGGCGCAAGCATTAATAAATGAATTTCAGCAGCCGGTACGTTGGCAAGAAACCAAGAGCCGCAATACGGCAGAAAATGCTCGCTATACCCAAGCCATTTTAATTCCCCAAGACATTAATCGCATTCTATTGGTCACTCATGCCTATCATATGCAAAGAGCCGTGACACAATTTCAGCAACAAGGCTTGCAGGTACTACCTGCCCCCACTGCTTTTTTATCCTATACCAAAAAGCTCAATATATTTAGCTTTTTACCATCGGTAGCGGCTCTGCAAAAAAGTACCTTAATCATTCATGAGATGATGGGTTGCATTTGGTATGGCATGCGCTATTAACTCGCTTTATGCCACGCTCTGACTAGCCAAGTATTCTTCATAAGTGCCACGAAAATCAATAATCCCAGTGGCGGTCATATCCAGTACGCGCGTGGCCAAAGAGGAGACAAATTCACGGTCATGGCTGACAAAAAATAAAGTGCCGGGATAATTTTCCAATGCTAAATTTAATGCCTCAATGGACTCCATATCCAGGTGATTAGTCGGCTCATCCATTAATAAAATATTATCACGTTGTAGCATTAATTTACCGAACATCATTCGCCCTTGCTCACCCCCCGATAACACGCCCACCGTTTTATCAATATCATTTTGTGAAAATAATAAACGTCCTAAAATACCCCGAATAGCTTGGTCATCATCACTGGGCTTACCCCATTGCTCCATCCACTCAAACAGTTTTTCATTGCCCTCAAAATCTGCTGCATGATCTTGCGGATAATAGCCTAGCTGTGCATTTTCAGACCATTTAACCGTTCCCGCCGTCGGCTCTGTTTCGCCAACTAAGCATTTTAATAAGGTGGTTTTACCAATACCATTAGGGCCAATAATTGCCACACGCTCCCCAACTTCCACCATTAAATTAAAATCGGCAAAAACCTGTTCATCATAAGTCTTACCTAAACCTTCAATTTCAATCGCTAAACGATGCAATTTTTTATCTTGCTGGAAACGAATAAAAGGGTTGCGGCGACTAGACGGTTTAATATCAGCCAGCTCAATTTTATCAATCTGTTTAGCGCGCGAAGTCGCTTGTTTGGATTTCGATGCATTGGCGGAAAAGCGACTGACAAATGCATTAAGTTCTGCAATTTTGGCTTTTTTCTTAGCATTATCGGCCTGCAACTGTTCCGTTATCAACGTAGAGGCACGCATATAATCATCATAATTACCTGGGTACAAACGTAATTCACCATAATCCAAATCGGCCATATGACTACAAACGCTATTTAAGAAGTGACGATCATGCGAAATAATCACCATCGTGCAATGACGCTCGTTTAAAATGCCTTCCAGCCAGCGAATGGCATTAATATCTAAGTTATTGGTTGGCTCATCCAATAACATAATATCCGGCTCAGAAAACAATACCTGCGCCAATAATACCCGCAATTTCCAACCTGGTGCGACCTCACTCATTAAACCATAGTGCTGTTCTGTTGGAATACCGACACCGGCTAACAATTCGCCTGCACGCGCCTCTGCAGTATAACCATCCATTTCTGCGAATTCAGATTCAAGTTCCGCCGCCCGCATGCCATCGGCTTCCGTCATATTCGGATTGGCATAAATGGCATCCCGTTCAGATTTAACGCGCCATAAGTCTTCATGCCCCATAATAACGGTATCTAGCACCATATATTCTTCATAAGCGAACTGGTCTTGCCTCAATTTACCAATACGCTCATTCGGGTCTTTAGAAACATTACCGGCGGTAGCTTCTAAGTCACCGGCTAAAATTTTCATAAAAGTTGATTTACCACAACCATTAGCACCGATAAGCCCATAACGATTACCGTTACCAAACTTAACAGAGACATCTTCAAATAATGGCTTAGCACCAAATTGCATGGTGATATTGGCAGTTGCAAGCATATTGTCGTTTTCCAAATAAAGTGTGTTGACTAGCAATTTAGGTTCGCTTGCCAAGTAAAATAAGATTCGATAAAGGGGGCGTATTCTACGCTATTTTCAGCGGCTTGCGTTAAGGAAAACAGAGCTTTTGTTAGCAAGCGTGGGGCTAGCCGGCAACGGTTTTTCTATTATCAAACATCTGCCTAAAAACAGTTTGCATGCTGGCGGCATTAGTCGTTTTTCTATTTTGCAAATCAAACTCCGGAAAAGGCGCGAAAATATCGACCTCCTCTTCAGAATGACCTGTAAAATTTTCTTGGCTACCGTGTTGAATCATATCAATTTTGATACGCCCATTCACAAACGCTTCAAATTGATTCCAGTAAATGCCATGCGTATGTTTTTCGCCATCAAACAAAGCTTGCATTGCAGTGCGATGACTTAAAGCATCTTTGTGTACCAGCGCATATAAATCATAGTCACCATGAATATAAGCACAACCGGGCGGTAAACTGTTGACGGCATCTTGGTCTATAAACGTATTCGTTGCCGAGGGTAGCATATTGACTGTCTTGACCGCATCAACACCTTGTTGTGTTCTATTATGCGGGTAGACACGCGTTACCGCACCGCCATTTGTGCGCATAATACAACCATAATATGAACTATGCATATCATTCTGAATCAAAAATCCCTCTGGCACATTCTCAGGACTCCCCCAATACTTACGCCAGGTATCCATTGCATTTTTACACTTTTCCCAAGTGCTAAAAGCCGCTTGCCCCAACATAAAAGGGTTCACAACTAAACCAGCACAGTTGATTTGACGATAGCACCCTTCTACCCGCCACTCTATATTTCTATCCGCTGTTTTAGGCTTGCAGAGCAATGGCTTAGGCACAAAGCCAGGATAATTAATAAATTTTAATGACTCAGGGTTAGTGCGGCGCACCAAGATAAACAAGCCCAGCTTCCTACTCACATCTTTAAATACGTCAATATGTTGATAGTGAATATAATTTCTCAATTCAGCCACAGGCTCTGTCAGCCGCCTAAACCGACCGGCAAGCGTTTTATCATAAATTAACTGGCGATATTTCGCGTGTTGATTTGCATTAGACATCACTTTCCCCTCACATAAGACTGCAAAGCACAAAGCGTTACATTAAGGACTGATTTTAATCATGCATCTTATTAAGACCTATCATCAACCTTAACAGCATACCGACTGCATTACAAAAATCACCTTACTGTTGCACGGAAGTCCCTGTTCCCTGAGCATCTTTTGCACCTTTGATAAATTTCTCTTTTAATTTCTTAAACGCAGACCATAAAGTCGTATCCATAACCACTTGGTTGCCAATTGAGACGATAACCCGCGTTAATTCAGGTATTTTGGTTTTTGTCGAAATCATATAAATCGGCTGGACATATAAAACGGAATGCTTGCCCATCGGTAAAATGACCATACGCCCTTTCGCAACATTAGAGCCATGTTGATCCCATAAAGTGAACTGTTCTGAAATTTCAGGATTTTGGTCAATTAAGGCTTCAACTTGCGCAGGGCCATTCACTTGTACATCTTTAGCAAATTTATAAATGATAACATAAGGCTTGTAACTACCTCGTTCACAGCTCTCTGTATCTAAGGTACCCGCTAAACCAATCATGCTTAAATTACTACGATTAATGGGGGTCATTGGGTTAATCATGACAAATTCTTCTCTATCATCACAATGACCAAAATCCATCGTTTGATAGTAAGGCATAATAAATTCTTTATTTACTTTAGCAAACTGCCATGTTTCCGCCTGCTCATAAAATAATTCAGGCTGAGTTTGGTGGTATTTTGCATATAATTGCATTTGCATATAATAGAGTTCACGTGGATAACGCAAATGCTCACGCAATTGACGCGGCATTTTATTAAGTGCATGAAACACCCCAGGGTAAGCAGATTTAAAGGCATTAATAATAGGGTCTTTATCATCGGCAATATAATACTTTACCGTCCCATCATAAGCATCGACAACAATTTTGACGGCATTACGAATATAATTAAATTTTTGTGTACCCGATAAAAATTGATCACTCGCAAAGCGCGAAACAGGATACTTATCCGATAGAGTATACGCATCTTGAATCCAATAGAAACGCTCTTTTGTGACAACGAGATAAGGGTCTTTGTCTAAATGTAGGAAAGGCGTAATATGCTTGATTCTATCAACAATATTACGTCTTATTAATAATTTACTATTTTTGGAAATATTCGATGAGAAAAATATCTTTTCATCACCAAAATAAAAAGAAAACAATAATTTTCTAAAGAATGATGGAAACGGTATGCCACCCTTGCCTGTATAAGTATCATGCTCCGAGCCTGATAAGCCCATAACTTTTAAATCATTAGGGACAATGGCATAACTATATCGCTCTTGACCATAATATATGTCAGGTTTTTTAACCGAAAAACCAACATTTGACGACATATTCAAATCACGCAAATACCATAAAATAGGATTACCCGCATCTTGCGCAGCAGGCGTAATCACAGCACCATAGCCATTGGTATAGCGTAAATGTTTATTTTCCCAAGTCTTTGCTTCAAAGGGAAGTTTATCCGTATTCAGTTCACGCGCCGCTAAATTAACTTGCTGAATATGGTCATTTAAATAATAACGGTCTTCATCGACACTGTGAAAACTATAATAAGGGCGAATACCTTGTAATTCTTGATAACCATCAATCAAAAAACCTCTATCCCAAACGGGGATATTTTCAAAATGGCGTTTGCTACCCCACTCTACAATATCTTGAGTGGCATCTAAATTAATCTTATATTCAATGGTTTTAATATTATCTAAATCATAAGCATCCAATGTCGCCTTAATATTATTTCCCATAAACCGCCCTTCTGTTAAAACAGGGTTCGGCTGTACAATAAACGTATTGATTAAACTAGGAATAAACGCTACATTTTGTAAGCCCACTGCCATAAGAAAACCGGCAATGGCAATATAAATAGGCGTTGTCGTACGGTGCTCTTTTGAAAAAATATAAATCACAACCGAAACAAACAAGGTTATGATAGAAATGATACTAATCCAAATTAAAGGCAACTGATAACGTAATTCGACAAAGCCCGGACCAAAAAAGACCGGCTCATGCGAATCAACATAGAGCAGTGAAAAACGATCAAGAAAAAGTCCCCAAATAATAAAGAGAACCACAAAGCCTAATAATGTCGCCAAATGTATTTTGGCACCTAATGGGTATTCTTGGTTTTGATTAGGGACAAAAATATGTTCTAACCAATATAACACCGTCACAAGAAGCAATAAAATAATCGAGGTATAAAGCAACTCTTGCTGAATCAGCATATAAATTGGGTAGGAAAACATATAAAAGCTGACATCCTGCCCATAAACGGGTTCGGTAATGCCCGCCGAACTACCAAAAAAGAATAATAAGGCCGCTTCCCATTGATGATAAAAAGGGCTGGCAATAATAATGGCTAATACCAGTGAAACAGGCGTATAAATCTTAACGGAGCCGTGCATAAAAATATCGGCAAACGTTTGAAAATGCTGTCTTTTATCAGCACTGACCAATATTTCATCAGGCGGATTGAGGCCTAAATAGCGCGATGCAATCCAAAAATGGAAAAAGAAAATAGCAAAGAAGATAAGGGTTACACCGCCTGAAAAAATAAAGCGATACAACATTCTGAGCCAGAAATAGCCTTCAAAATTAAGCGAGCGAAACCACCATAAATCGACTAGGAAATCGACAAAGACAAAATAAAATAGAATATAGCAAAGAACAGCAAGTAGCGTCAGTCCTATTAAAACGGGTAGCAATTTCCAGTTCCGCATGAAAGCCTCTTAAAAATTATATGGGATATAAAAATATTATAACAATAATCACTCCACCACCCTATATCAAAACCTATCGCTAAAAATTAAATGGCCAGTTCATCATTATGTTTCTGTCCTTTTAAGCGTTGTTCCTGTTTCCAGGCTCGGTGTTCCAACATAATACTCAGCACTTCTTGCGGATCATCCGTTATTTTAATATAGTCCAAATCCTCTACCGAAATAACTTCATACTGTACTAAGGTGGTCTGAATCCATTCAAGCAAACCGCCCCAAAATTCACTGCCAAACAAAATCAAAGGCATCGGATATATTTTATGCGTTTGCATTAAGGTTAAAGACTCAAAAAATTCATCTAATGTACCAAAGCCCCCCGGCATACCTACATAGCCAATGGAGTAGCGGACAAACATGACCTTGCGCACAAAAAAATAACGAAAATCTAATGATACGCTTTGGTAAGGATTAGGCTCTTGCTCTTGTGGCAACTCAATATTAAGCCCGACTGTGGTTTTATTTTTTAAAGAAGCCCCTTTATTGGCCGCTTCCATTACACCTGGGCCACCGCCGGTAATAATCGTAAAATCATGCTCTGCCAATAACTTGGCAATTTCAATGGTTTTTAAATAATAAGGGTTACTCGACTTTAAACGTGCAGAGCCAAAGATGGAAATACCATCACAAATACCGGATAAACGATCAAAACCTTCCGTAAATTCACTAATAATCCGAAAAATACGCCAAGATTGATCGCCTTTCATATCGTCGATAATGCTAGCAGAATCATGATGTATATTGGCGCAATAATTCATTGTCGTTCCTATTTTCTAAGGCTGTGGCTGAGTACAAATTCACCTAACTGACGCATTTTAGCCCCCTTGATATTAGGGAAACTCGGCATAGTTAAGCTACCGGTATGCACTTTATGTGCAACATACGTTGCATTTGCATTTTTAACATCAATCGTCCAATACATGTCTGTTGTTCCCGGCTCGGCAGCATGACATGTTGCACACGCTTCCAAATAAATACGCTTCCCGGTCGCATTGGCTTTTGGAGTATAGTCATCTGAACAAGCCGCCAGACTAAAAGCCGCTAAACTTAACAGCGCTCTAATACTGATTTTCCACAACATATCGTTTCTCCTTATTTTTTATTTTTCAGCTCTCAGCACTAAAAAAGGCCCTAATATCAGGGCATCTAAACCTGCATTCATAAAGGCACTAATGGCCTCATCCGCCGTTCTAACAATTGGCTCCTCATGCATATTAAAGCTGGTATTGATAAGGCTAGGAATGCCGGTTAGCTCCCCATAGGCAAAAATAATATCAAAATACTTTGCATTCTGCTCTCTTTGCAAAACTTGTGGTCGCGCCGTCCCATCAATATGTATGGCAGCCGGAATATTGCGCTGTGCCAACGCGGAGGCTTTATAAGTCAGCGTCATAAACTGTGCCGCAATATGCGTTGCTTGCCAATCCGGAAAATAGGCTTGCGCCGCAGAGGCTAAAATAACAGGCGCAAAAGGCATAAACTCCGTACGTGCAAATTGCTGATTCAACCACTGGTTAATGCTCTTATCATTTGCCGCCGCCATCACACTACGGTTCCCTAATGCACGCGGACCATACTCCATTTTACCATCCGCACGCGCCACCACTTTTCCGGCTGCGAGCAATTTAGCCACTTGTGCAGGTAAATCTTGAGGCTCTGAATATGCTATACCCCGCGCATGTAAAGCCTGCAACGCATTATGGCGATTAATTTCCGTGCCCAAATACACTTGCTCATTAAACATGGGGTTAAGCTCGGCATGGCGAGCCGCCACCTCAAAAGCCGCACCGGTTGCCAGTCCGCCATCACCCATATTAGGGTGAACATAAATATTATCCACTTCAGGTAAGGCTAAAATCCGCTGATTCAATTTCACATTCGCAAAAACACCACCGGCTAAGGCCAACTGACTGACTTGCAATTGTCTCACTTGCGCCTGTATCCAATGGCAAATCACCTGCTCTGTATAAGCTTGTATGCCTGCTGCAATATCCTCTTTTGATAAACCTTTGCATAGTTCAGCTACTCCTGCCTGCCCTAACTCACGATGAAAATTCAAAGTAATACGTGCCAATTTAGCATGCAACAACTGCGTCCAATTATGGGGCTGAGTATGAGCCAATAATCGACTCAATAAAGGCTCCGGATTACCATAAGCGGCCAGCCCCAATACTTTGCCTTCATGTCTGCTAGGCTTAAAGCCCAAATAAATCGTAATGGCGGTATACAACAAACCAATGCTGTTCACATACGGGTAATGCGCAATCGGAGTCAACTTACCCTGCTCTCCTAAAAAAATGGCCGCCCAAGAAAAGTCACCCGCACCATCTAACGTGATAACCGCCACCCGCTCGTGTACAAAAGGCGACGGAAAATAAGCCGAAGCCGCATGTGCCAAATGGTGCTCTACGGTATCGCTTGGTTTTTGCGCCAAACCGGCATGAGGTATTTTTTTGTTGCGGCCGCGTAATCGCCGCCAATAGCGATCAAACTGATGTTTCCAAAAATATTTAAACAAAGCCGCATCATGTTTAGCTAAATGAGCTATTTGCTGATAAAACGCATCCGTATAAGGGGTTTGTTCATAACGCGCCAAATTAGCCAGCGCAAGATAATCCACCTCATCAAAAGAAACGCCGGCAAGTTCTAAAACCGCTTGTATCGCCTGTTTCGGATAAGCATTATCTATTTTTATGCGTGAAAAACGCTCTTCTTCTACCGCGGCCAATAACTCACCATCTCGCACGATAGCCGCACCGGTATTATGATGACTACTGCCATTTATCCCTAAAACAATCACTTTTTATGGCCTTTTTTAGTTTATTTAAATTCGCATAATGGCTCAAGCAGCACAGCCCCTTATATATTTTTGTTTGTTAACAAAAGACTACACACTAACAATTATTACCCTGTCAGGGAAGGAGAAAACCGTTATCTTAAATGCATTCAGGCCGAAAATATCACCTGACCGGCCATAATAGTATGCGTAACTTTACCCAGCATATTTTCTTGCCAGAAAGGCGTATTGCGCCCCTGGCTTTGCCATGTCTGTGCATTAATTTGCCACGCCTGTTTAGGGTCAAAGATACAAACATCCGCGCTCTGCCCTACGGCCAAGCACCCCGCCTGAATGCCTAAAATCTTAGCCGGCGCAGATGACAGTCGCGCAATGCCTTGTGCCATATCCAAATCACCCTGCGTCACCATACGTAACATTAAAGGCAAAATCGTTTCTAATGTCGCCATCCCCGGCTCTGTTTCCGGGAATGCGCCTAATTTAGCATCCAAATCATGTGGCTGATGGTCACTGCAAATACAATCCACCGTACCGGCTTGTACCCCTGCCAGCAAAGCCGCTCTATCCGTAGCACTTCGTAAAGGCGGCAACACATGATACTCACTGGCGTAAGGTAGCATCTGCTCATCAATTAAATGCAACTGATGCATGGCAACATCAGCACTAATGGGCAAAGCATCCGCTTTCGCCTGTGCAATTAAATCAACGGAACGCGCACAGCTCAAACCTTGAAAATGCACCCGACAACCTGTTTGCCGCACTAACTCTAAACATTGTAATAAAGCAATGGTTTCCGCAACAACCGGTATGCTCGGCAAACCATATTGGCTCGCCATCGCCCCTTCATGCGCACAGCCTTGATGACTCAATGCCTGCTCTTGTGGACAATAAATAAATAATAAATCATGAGTTGCCGCATACTCCATCGCACGGCGTAACACCAATAAGTCAGCAATCGCACGGCGTGCATGACTGACCGCAATACAACCTGCCTGTTTCAAGCTATACATCGAACTCAGTTCTTTGCCGGCCAAGCCCCGTGTTAAAGCAGCAATAGGGTATATATTGCCATAAGCACATTGCTCCGCCTTGTCATTAATCAACTCGACCACCGCCGCCGTATCAATCACAGGCTTGGTATCAGGCGGCACGCATAAACCGGTAAAACCAGCACTGGCGGCGGCACGGGTTTCTGATTGAATACTGGCTTTATGGGTTGCCCCCGGCTCACGTAAACGTGCACTCAAATCAACAAACCCTGGGCAAACTATCTGCCCCGATGCATCAATTTTTTTATCGGCATGAAAACCTTCAGGGGCAAGCCCTCTTCCTACAATGACACCCTCAGCAATATAAAGCGAGCCTTGCTGATCAAATTGCTCGGATGGGTCAATTATGCGCCCATTCACTATTTCAATCTGCATTATTGCGCTCCTGCATGATTTTGCATTGTCATCGACATCACCGCCATACGAATGGCGATGCCGTTACTGACTTGTTGCAAGATAACAGATTGCGAACCATCTGCAACGGCTGATTCTATTTCAACGCCTCTATTGATTGGCCCTGGGTGCATCACAATAGCATCTTTATTGGCAATGCTTAATTTATCAGCCGACAAACCAAAACATTTAAAATAT
>JALSIU010000205.1 GCA_026989715.1 Methylomonas sp. | reverse complement strand
TGCACTTGCTCTACAATTTTTAACCCGTATTCCTGTTCATATTAAAGGCCATATCAGCCAACAACATTTAGGTCAGTCTGTCCTATTTTACCCTGTGATTGGTATCGGTATTGGCTTGCTGCTAGCACTGGTTGCCGGTCAACTGACGACCGCACCGGCGCACTTAACAGCCGGCATCCTATTATGCTTCTGGGTGATGCTAACAGGTGGGTTACACCTTGATGGTCTAGCAGACTGTAGTGATGCTTGGGTGGGCGGCTTAGGCGATAAAGAACGCAGCCTAAGCATTATGAAAGACCCAGCCGCCGGCCCTATTGCCGTCGTTGTTTTGGTTTTATTATTACTTTTAAAATGGAGTGCTTTGCAAAGTCTATTACAACACAATCACTATTTAATGCCCTTGGTACTGGCACCCTTGCTAGGCCGCTTAAGTATCTTAATGCTGATGCTGAGCACACCTTATATTCGCAAAAATGGACTCGGCGAGATAATGCAAGCTAAATTACCTAAAAAAATAGCGCAATACATTATCCTGTTTGCATTACTTGCTAGCTTTTGGTTAAGCAATAGCCTAATAATTATAGCCGTTTGCCTATCAGTGGCATTGATACGTTACTTAGCTATGCAACGTTTACAAGGTGTCACAGGTGACGTTTATGGTGCAAGCGTCGAAATTGTCGAAGCAATCGTATTAACCGGTCTTGCCCTTTCTCTATGAATAAACATAAATTTTCTGCGCCTGAAATTGCAGGTGTATACCGTGCTATTGCTGAAAGACGTGATATGCGGCACTTTATTAATAAACCCATTGCAAACGATACCTTAGCTAAATTACTACAAGCGGCTCATCAAGCAGGCAGTGTCGGTTTAATGCAACCTTGGCGTTTTATTAGAATCACTTCTACTACACTACGTAACCACATCCACCAACTCGTCGAAACAGAGCGCAAAGTGACGGCAAATGCATTAGGCGAACGCAAAGATGATTTTATGAAGCTAAAAGTAGAAGGTATTTTAGACTGTGCCGAGTTATTAGTCGTTGCTCTGCCTGATAAACGCGAACAACATATCTTTGGTCGCCGCACCTTACCTGAAATGGATATTGCCTCGACTGCCTGCGCTATCCAAAATATATGGCTAGCAGCACGTGCCGAAGGTTTAGGCATGGGCTGGGTGTCCTTATTTGACCCACAAGCACTTGCAAGCTTGCTAAAAATGCCGGAAGGTAGCCATCCCATTGCCATTTTATGTCTAGGGCATGTAGAAGCATTTTATAGCAAACCGATGCTGGAGCTAGAAAAATGGGCAACCGCACGTGATTTAAACGAATTTATTAGTGAAAATTACTGGCATAACCCCCCTTCTAGTTAAAGGCATGCTTTATACGTTTTCTGCGTACATGCCATACAAATATCAAATGCCTTTTTATAGAAAATAGGTAATGACAAATTATGTTAAACTTAACACCTGAATTTTTCTGGCAATGTGCTTTTAAAGTAAGCCTTGCATTTATTTTATCAATAATTACGTGCGTATAAAAAGAGATTGCCACATAGACCATGCTTAAAAACCTCTTTCTTTTTTGCTTTGCTTTACACCTAAGCGCCGTCCTTACTATTACTAGAGCTGATGCTCTGCCAAAGTTATCATTCTCCGGCTTTGGCTCTTTAGGCGGCATAGGTACCGATACCAACACAGTTGGCTTTTATCGCGATGGCACACAGGTAAAACCGGCCACTTCATCATGGAATATCACCACTGATTCCCGTCTTGGCCTGCAAATGGATATTGCTTTTAATGAGCAATTTCATATCACCACACAATATATTATTCGCGACCATGCGGGGGATTTTTTTGAGCAAAATTTAGAGTGGCTTTTTTTACGCTGGAGTCCACGGAATGACCTAGATATCCGTATTGGTCGCTTAGGCATTGATGCCTTTTTATTATCTGATGTGCGTGATGTCAGCTACACTTATCTATGGATGCGCCCCCCACATGAATTTTATAATAATATTGTTGGCGGTCATTTTGATGGTATTGATATTAGCCAGCACTACAAAATGGGCAACAACTACTTAAAATTAAAACTCTTCGCAGGATATGCTCACGGCAATCTAAGACAAAGCCCCAACACCATAGAAGCTCCCATTGCCGGCATCAGCATCAGTTCTAGCCGTGATAACTGGTACACTCGCATAGGCTATACTTACCTACAAATCCTTAATGAAGCCTTAGCAAACGACATTGTGCAATACCTAAACGACCCTAATCTTGATATTATATTTCCTGGTTTTAGTCAGATAGCACCCCAATTTTCAAGCATTAACAATTATGGACATTATATTTCATTAGGTAGCACATACGATGATGGTGTATGGCAAATACAGGCCGAAGCCGCTTATGCCCATACCAACGCACGGTATTACCCTTCGCTGGCTTCTGCTTATTTAAGCATCGGACGACGCTTTGATGCGCTGACAGTGTATGCTTTATACGGAGTCTCTCACTCCTTTCAAAAAAAAGTGGATATTCCACCGCCCGTTATTGCAC
>JALSIU010000204.1 GCA_026989715.1 Methylomonas sp. | reverse complement strand
TAGGTGTTTTGAAGGTTATTGGTATAAATACTTCTTGTTATTCAATTTCTTATAAATATTGGAGGTGTTTTTTAGCATCCTGTTAGGTTTAATTTTCTTAATTGTTTGACTTGTAGATAAATACCTCTTTATTGTTTAGGGCTTGATAAATTTTAAGGTCATGCGATCACTTTCGCCGATACTAAGGAAATCGTCTTTATTGTTTGCACCACCTCTTAAGGTCGGCGGTAATGACCAGACTCCATGTGGGTGATTGCGAGAGTCTTTAGGATTGGCGTTGATTTCAGATTTTGCCAAGAGCTTAAAGCCTGCCTGTTCTGCCAGTTGAATAACATAAGCTTCGGTTACATAGCCGGATACGGCAAAAGGGTCTTGTTTGGTTTCCGGCGCGTTGCGGTGTTCCACTATGCCTAATATGCCACCTGGTTTTAAGGCTTGATACATAGCTTTAAAAACATCTTTTTCTTGGCTATAGCGCATCCAGTTATGTATGTTACGGAAAGTAAGTACGCGGTCGACTGAATTATCGGGTGCAATCCTTAAGTATCGAGGTGGCTGTAAAGTGGTCATAATAACATCGGCATACAGCTTAGGATTTGCTGCCATTTTTTGTTTAAATTTTTGTAGGCTCTTCGCAAAATAGGGAATAGCGGCATCTTCAGCAAAATGCGCGGCATAGAGCGTGCCGCTGTCTTTTAAATAAGGGGCTAATATTTCGGTATACCAGCCTTGCTCGCCCGGCCAAATTTCGACAACCGACATATTAGGCTCTACTGCAAAGAAAGCCAGTGTTTTGGCAGGGTGTCGGTAGGTGTTTCTAGCCTGGTGTTGTGCTGAGCGATGCGCAGCCACCATAATGCTTTGTAGGTCGTGGGGAAGTTGCTTGTTTGTACAAGCGGTCAGCATAAAGAATAATAACAGTAAGTAACATTTTTTCATTTTATGATGCCTTGTTGATAAGTTGGTACAAACTTAAGCCGGCTAAGCCTATAAATGCGATAAAGGTCCAGCCGGGAATACTAAGCCCTAAAAATGTCCATAGCACATCGGCGCATTCACCTGTGCCGTTGAGCATTAATTTTAGGGTTTCGGTTAATGGAAAATTTTCAAAAATATAGCTAAGACCAGGGCTGCATTCAGGGACTTCTTCGGGCGGAAGGTGTTGTAGCCAAACATGGCGTGCGGAGATGGCCGAGCCTAAAAGTGCAGAGACGGCACCCATTATGGCATAACGATTTTTGCCTTTTTGCGCTGGGTTATGTAGTGCGGCGGTCAGAAAAATAATGCCGGTAATTAAAATGGCGATACGCTGTGAAATGCATAATGGGCAAGGTTCTAGTTCTTCTACGATTTGAAAGTAAGCCCCTACGGCAAGCATGGCAAAGCAACCAAAACTACCAAGGAAAAACCAGGTTCTTGCTTTAAATTGAATCATTCAATCACTCCTATTTCTTTTTTAAATTTTCTAATATCTCGGGTAGTGCCTAATATCACCAACATATCGCCCGCATCGAGAGTATGTTCTTGTTCACCTAGTGCAAAGTATAGCCTGTCTCCAAGCTCTTTATCCACGACTCCAATTAAAAATAGATTATATTGCTGATTGAGCTGTAATTGGCTGGTCAGAGTGTTATTTAAACTTGAGGTTTTGGGGAGAGTGATTTCAGCCATATGCAGGTCGGCGCGGCCAAAAACCACTTGTTCTAAAATTAGAGCAATACTGGGTTTAGTCAGTAATTGATAGATTTTGGAGCTACAGGTTTCGTAGGGGTCAATAATCTTATTGGCACCTGCCGCCAGCAATTTTTCAGCAGACTCCGGTTGATGAATAATGCTGATGATTTTTAATTGGCTATTTAAGGCGCGTGCCGAAAGCGTGAGAAAGACATTTTCTGAATCTTTTTCTAAAAAACAAAATAGCGTTTCTATCTGCGCATTAATGCCAATGGTTATGAGGTCAATATCTTTACGGTAATCTATCAATTGTGCGCGTAAGTCATTGTGTTGTGCGCGTGCTATTTTTTTAGGGTCGGTCTCAAGTATCAATAGGCTGTTTTTCTTTGTATTAAGCTGTTTTATAAGCTCAAATGACATATCGTTATAACCGAAAATGGCAATCAATTGATTATCTATCATGAGGTGTTTTGTAAGCGACTGGTTTCGATTAAGTCTTGCAAATGTTCAATACTGAGCTGTCGTCCGAGTAGAATGAGAATATCATCTGTTCCTAATACAAATTTTGGATCGGGGTTAAAGTAAAAGTGTTGGTTGTGTAATTTGTAACGATTTCTGCGTTTTAGATGCTTTGGGTTTTCGCTGACAATACCGAGTAAACGTATTTTGTATTGGTCAACATTGGCTTCTTGTACGCAGAGTCCATCAAGAAAACAGCCGGGATAAATCGTTAAGGCATCAATTTTAACATCTTTTTCTTCATGCAAAATACCATGTATGGCTTGGAAAGCAACAGGTTGTCCTAAGTATTCTGCGGCAAGTAACCCTGCGGCCGTAAAGGGTTGTACAATATGGTTTGCACCTGCTTGATATAGTTTTTTGATATTTTCT
>JALSIU010000203.1 GCA_026989715.1 Methylomonas sp. | reverse complement strand
GGTTAAAAAATTAGCCGCCTATCATCAATATTATGCGGTGAATCGTGCGGTGGAATCAACCATACGCGCCACAGGACACCGTAGGGGCGATACCTTGTGTTCGCCCAATGTGGCAATGGAAGGCCCTGCCAATTATGGGCTACCCGCCGTTAAAAACCACCCCAAAGGCGACCGCAAAGGTGGCGTAGTTTGGCATACCCAAGGCAGTGGCAAGTCGCTGTCGATGGTGTTTTTTACGGGAAAAATCGTGCTGGCACTAGATAACCCGACCATTTTAGTGATTACCGATCGCAATGATTTAGATGATCAGCTATTTGATACCTTTGCCTCATCAACTCAACTATTGCGACAAGAACCTAAACAGGTTGAAAACCGCGATCAACTCAAAGAATTATTACAAGTCGCCTCGGGTGGCGTGATCTTCTCCACCATTCAAAAATTTCAGCCAGATGAGGGCAATGTGTTTGATACCTTGTCGGCACGGGAAAATATCGTGGTGATCGCCGATGAGGCCCACCGCACCCAGTATGGTTTTAAAGCAAAAACCATTGATGATAAAGACACGCTAGGCAATGTGGTAGGTAAAAAAGTCGTCTACGGTTTTGCCAAATACATGCGCGATGCCTTGCCCAATGCCACCTATTTAGGCTTTACGGGGACACCCATAGAAAGCACCGACACCAATACCCCAGCCGTTTTTGGGCATTATATTGATGTGTACGATATTGCTCAAGCGGTGGAAGACGGGGCAACGGTGCGTATTTATTATGAAAGCCGTCTAGCCAAGGTCAACTTGAGCGAGGAAGGCAAAGAACTGGTTGAAAAGCTGGATGATGAATTGGATCAAGATGATTTAAGCGCAACCCAAAAAGCCAAAGCCAAATGGACACAGTTAGAGGCATTGATCGGTAGCGAAAATCGTATTAAAAACATTGCTCAGGATATTGTCAGCCATTTTGAACAACGGCAAGAAGTGTTTGCTGGAAAAGGCATGATTGTTTCCATGAGCCGACGCATTGCCGCCGAGTTATACGCCCAAATCATTAGAATAAAACCCGATTGGCATTCCGATGATTTGGGTAAGGGTGTGATTAAAGTGGTGATGACCTCCAGCTCATCCGATGGCCCTGAAATAGCCAAGCACCATACCAGCAAAGCACAAAGAAAAATGCTGGCAGACAGAATGAAACACCCTGATGATCCGCTTAAACTGGTGATTGTGCGGGATATGTGGCTAACAGGCTTTGATGCCCCCAGTTTGCACACACTTTATATTGATAAGCCAATGAAAGGCCATAACCTGATGCAGGCGATTGCACGGGTGAATCGGATTTATAAAGATAAACCAGGTGGCTTGATTGTAGATTATTTGGGGATTGCCTCTGATCTTAAAAAAGCCCTTTCTTTTTATTCGGATGCGGGCGGAAAAGGCGACCCTACCATCCTACAAGAGCAAGCTGTTGAGTTGATGCTAGGAAAGCTGGAAGTGGTCTCTCAGCTATTTCATGGTTTTGCTTACGAAGACTATTTCGCCGCAGATACCGCAAAAAAACTGTCACTTATTTTAGCAGCGGAAGATCATATTCTAGGCTTGGATGACGGTAAAAAACGCTTTGTGGGTGAAGTAACAGCTCTTTCAAAAGCCTTTGCCATTGCCATACCCCATGAGCAAGCAATGGATGTTAAAGAAGAAGTGGCTTTTTTTCAGGCGGTGAAAGCCCGTTTGGTCAAGTTTGATGCGACGGGTTCAGGTCGTAGCGATGAAGAGATAGAAACCACCATTCGCCAAGTGATTGATCAAGCCTTGGTTTCTGAATAAGTGATTGATGTTTTTGATGCCGCAGGCATCAAGAAGCCTGATATTTCCATTCTCTCAGAAGAGTTCTTGCTGGAACTTAAAGGCATGGAACATAAAAATGTTGCCTTGGAAGTGTTGAAAAAGTTACTGAACGATGAATTAAAATCGCGTTCCAGAAAAAACCTAGTCAAAAGTAAATCGCTAATGGAAATGCTGGAAAATGCGATTAAAAAATATCACAACAAGGTGCTAACCGCAGCTGAAGTCATGGATGAGCTTATTAAATTGAGTCAAGACATTATTAGTATGGATAGTGAAGCCAGTGAGCTGGGTTTAACCGATTTTGAATATGCCTTTTATACCGCCGTTGCCGATAATAACAGTGCTAAAGAGCTAATGCAGCACGATAAATTAAGAGAATTGGCGGTGGTACTCACCGAGCGAGTAAAACAAAATGCTTCAATAGACTGGACAATTAAAGAGAGTGTACGCGCCAAATTAAAAGTCATCATCAAACGAACACTCAGGCAATATGGCTATCCGCCCGATATGCAAAAACTGGCAACGGAAACGATATTGAAACAGGCTGAATTGATTGCAAATGAGATCACAGTTGATGCATAGAAGGGTCAACAAGCGCATGTACTCGGACAACACAAGTTGCGCCGCTCCGCTTCACTGCGTTCCGCTGGGCCGCACCACCTGCCATTAAGCCGTGGCGCACTTTGCAGCCTTATCAACAAGTACAAGCTGATGAGCACTTAGTTTGGTTTTCAATAGCAGATATAGTTCGTGGCAAAACAGTTGATGGAAAAATTCCATTTATCAACGCGCTGTATGATGATTTTTCGAGTGATCGGGAAGCTTTAAAAACCGAGCTTATGGCTTTGGAAGATAGCTTTTCTAGTGGATATAAGTTTCAGCCTAAAAAATATGGCATAACATTTCCATTTGATTATCAAAGCCCAATTTTTGCCGGCACACTAGGTAAAGAGCAACCTTTGAATGTAAATTTAACAACACGACAGTTGCAAATTTTACTGGGGTTAGCGGCTAATTTACGTGAGTTTGAATTTTCTAGTATTGATGAGGAAGTAACTTTTTACCCTTTTGGTTGGGTTAAAGTCAATAAAGGCAGTACCTTACAGGCAGATCTGATGAAGCTAACTCACTTAATCAATCTAACGGGTCTCGTTATAGAAAACCATCATGATTTATATTTTCGTTTGTCAGTTAATCCTAATATAATTTTCTTTGATACCAAATTATTTTCTTTTATCGTCAAACAAGATAACTTAGATAGCACGGAATCTCATATCCCTGTTTGTATTGAAAGAACTGCGTTTAATACAGCATTCGGTCAAGTAAAAGAAGAAAAGGCAGTGTTTAAACTGACGAGTACCTTAGTCACTAATTTAAAGAAATTAGATAAACATCCCTATACATCAGATAATCCAGATGCTGTAAAAATTGAAGATAATTATAAAAAAAGTCTGGATAAGGCTCCTAATTTTTTAAAATTAGGGTTAAGAAAATTGGTTCGGCGTGAAGCAGGCCAAATTAAATTTACTATTGCCTATAAAATTGAATAGTTATAGTTGTCCTCAGTATTTAGGCCAATATTTCACTGTTTAGTGATAAAGTCTTCAAATTCGTGCACGGGCAGTGGTTTGCTATAAAAATAGCCTTGGATATATTGGCAGTGATGTTTTTGTAGGAAAGCAAGTTGCTCGGCCGTTTCCACGCCTTCGGCAATGACGGCTATGTGCATTTTATTGGCTAAACCTAAAATCATTTCGACCAGCATCGCATCACTACTATCTGTAGCAATATCGCGGATAAATGAGCGGTCTATTTTTAAAATATCGACAGGAAAACGCTTTAAATAACTTAAGGAGGAGTAGCCTGTGCCAAAATCATCCAGTGAAATTTGCATGCCTTGCTTTTGCATATCTGCTAGGCTTTTAACATAGTCACGGCCTGTTTCCATAAAAACACTTTCGGTAATCTCAACCGTAATGCGGCTAATATCAATATTATGTTGTTGAAAGATATTAATCCAGTCTTGATCACAGTTTTCATTAGAAAACTGTTGAGGTGATTTGTTGATGGATATGTGTATGGCAGGTAGTTCTAGTGTTTGCCAGCGTTGCATATCTGTTGCTACGCGTTGTACGACCCATTCTCCAATTGCATGAATTAAGCCGCTGTCTTCTGCTAAGGGGATAAATTCTGCCGGCGAGATAAAGCCTAGTTGCGGCTGTTGCCAACGAATGAGAGCCTCGGCGCTGATGATTTTATGGTGTTTGCAATCTATAACGGGTTGATAATAAATATCAAATTCATCTCTCTCTAATGCTTGTTGCAATAAGGATACTAATTGTAGATGACGTTCTGATTTTGCTTGTAACTCAGGGGTAAAATAGTGGAAGCGGTTACGACCCTCTTCTTTTGCCGAATACATTGCATTATCGGCATTCATTTGTAAGGTTTCTACCGTTGTGCCGTCATCGGGAAAAATGGTAATGCCAATGCTGCCGGAAATAAATACTTCATGCTTTTCCAATTGCAGAGGAGCCTTAAATGCGGCAAATATTTTATTGGCAATCATTTCCGTGTCTGAGGGGTGCTGTAATTCGGAGGCGATAATAATAAATTCATCTCCCCCTAATCGGGCGACCGTATCAGAATTACGGACAGAATTTTGTAGGCGTTTGGCAGTTTCTTGCAACATAATGTCGCCGGCTTTATGCCCTAAGGTATCATTGACCCATTTAAAGCGGTCAAGGTCTAGCATTAATAAGGCCAGTTGCTTGTTGTCGCGTTGTGCTTTTTTTAGGGCAATGCCAATACGGTCAAGAAATAGATTGCGGTTAGGCAGTCCTGTTAGGCTGTCATAATTTGCTTGATAGCGAATGAGCTCTTCATCTGCTTTGCGGATGCTGATGTCATTAAAAATGGATACGAATTGTACGATTTTTCCCGTCATATCTTTAATGGCAGTAATTGATTGCCAGACGGGGAAAATGCGGCCATTTTTGTGGCGATTCCAGATTTCCCCTTGCCATCTACCATGATGTTGCAAATCTGACCAGAGTTGTGCAAAAAAACTTGCATCATGATGGCCTGAATTCATAATGTTGGGATTTTTGCCTAATATTTCGTGTTCTTGGTAGCCTGTGATTTGGGTATACGCAGGGTTGATGGAAATGATGATGTTATCGGCATCTGTGATAAAAATAGCCTCTGCGGTATTATTAAACACCGTCACGGCTTGTTTTAATTCCGATGTGGCAGTGACTTCGGCGGTAATATCTTGACTAATGCCGAAAATACGCTTGATATGACCTTGTGAGTCGGTATCTACTTCCGTATGGCAATGTAGGTAACGAATAGAGCCATCTTTGAGTAATAGGCGAAAGTCAAAATCGACGGGACATTTTTTTTCAATGCACAGTGCATTTTGTTGTTCAACTTTGTGGATATCGTCAGGGTGAATATAGCGAATATAGGCTTCATAGGTGGGTGTTTGATTGATGGGGCAGTCAAAGTTGAGATATTCCTGTTCGGACCATTTTGTCGTGAATTCACCAGGATAATATTCCCAGCTACCAACTTTCGCCAGTTTTTGGGCGCGTTGTAAACTGCGGTTACTTTTGATTAGCTCCGCTTCTGCGCGTTCTTTAGCTTGGATAAGGTTCTTTTTTTCTAATACCTTTTCAATACTGACCCATAATAAATCAAAGTAATTGTCCAATTCTTTGATCACATAGTCAGAGCAACCGAGCTTCATGGCGGCGATAACAACTTGCACATCATGGCAGCCTGATACCATAATGCTTAATGGCATTTTGTTCTTGGCCTGCAAGGCTTGCAATACTTCCAGGCCATTTAAACTGGGCGTATTATAGTCAACAATTAACAGGTCTATTGCATCTTGCCGGATTTGTTCTATACAGTCTAAGCCATCTGTTACGAGAGTGATGCGGTAGTTTTTCCGCTCTAGCTTTCTTTTAATAAGATTCGCTAACGGAATATCATCTTCAAGGTAAAGGATATGGATAGCTTGCGTCATGGTATAGTGTGTGGTGTTTGCGTGAGCGTTAAAGAAGGCTTAAGTCTGTGTATTGTATCGGCAAACGATTTTTGTTCTATCGGTTTGACTAAATAGGCATTGCAGCCTAATTGCAAGCAGGTATCGATTTCTGTTGGATCGTCACTGGTGGTTAGCATAATAACGGGAATAGTCTGGCTTGTAAGCTCATTTTTGAGTTTTTTTAAGACTTCTATTCCATTGAGGCCAGGCATATTAATATCTAATAAAATCAGGATTTGTTGTGGTCGTGCTTGCGTATTAAATTCTCCATTGCCATATACAAAGTCTAGCACTTGCTGTCCTGAATGAAAGCTAATAATGTTTTTGGCAAGATTGCATTTTTTTAAAGCACGCTTGATTAAGGCGATATGCGCCGGGTCATCATCAACAATGACAATGTATAAATTATCATTCATGGTGTTTGCCTTGTTGATTTTGCTTTAATAGCGCAAAACTAAAACGGCTGCCTTGATATAGCGTCGAGGTGCAGGTTATTTTTCCACCTAAGCGGCGGACTAATGTTTGCACATAAGTGAGCCCCATACCGTCACCGGCTATGTCTTGTTTGCCAACACGTTTAAATAATTCAAAAATATGGGGTAAATCTTTTGCCGAGATACCCCGGCCATTGTCTTGGATATGAATAATGGTTTTTTGGGCAGTAGTCTCAGCAGAAATAGAGATAAGCCCAGGGCGTTCCGGTGCGAGGTATTTTAAAGCGTTGTCTAGTAAATTACCGATAATTTGCTCCATGGCCAGTTTGTCTGTCATGATGGTGGGTAGCTTAGCGACCTCAATGGATACTTTATCTTGTTCAATTTGATAGGCTAAAGACTCAAGGGTATGTTGTACGACTTGGTTAAGGTTGACGTTTTCAAAGTGAAATTCTCTACGGCCTACACGGGAGATTGTTAAAATCGCTTGAATCAAGTGATTCATTTTTTTTGTGGCACTATTGATATAATAAATTGATTCAGGAATGCGTACTGTTAGCGCGTCTTGAACTTCGCTCATGCATGAATCGGTTGATGTGAGGATTTCTTGTTGTGTAGCGCAGTCGGTAATGAGCGTGATATCGTCTTTTAATTCGTCGATAAAGCCTGTAATGCTGACCAGTGGAGAGCGCAGGTCATGGGAAATAATATAAGCAAAATGTCGCATTTCCGTATTGAGCTGTTCTAGCTCTTCCGTACGCTCATTGACTCTTAATTCTAGGTTTTCTTGGTACTGCCGTAGCTCCCTCTCTTTGGCAACCCGTTCGGAAATATCATGTGCCACGCCGCGAAATCCCATCAGTGTGCCATCTGTATCCAAAATGATGTCTGCATTGAGCTCTAAAAAGACTAAGTGGCCATCGCGATGCACAAAGGTACATTCTAGTGATCTAAGGGGGGCTTGTTTGGCAATACAGCGGTTAAAAGCAGATTGAATTTTAGTGATGTCTTCTGTTCTAAGGAGTTGGTGCAAATCACTATTATGCAAGGTTTGTATATTGTAGCCGAGCATTTTTTCGGCTTGAGGGCTGCTATAAGTGATAACACCTGCCAAATCAATTTCCCAAATCCACTCGGTAATATTTTCCACTAAGCGTTTAAATTTTTGCTCATTATCAAAAAATTGTTGGACAATCGGGTTGACTAGACGACGAAATAGAATGCTTCCTAGTAAAATGATAAATAAGGTAATGGCTAATGTGATTAAACCAGATTTAATAAAGGGGGCTTTTACTTCAGCATAATCAATTTTAGCAACAATGCCTAAATTCAGCACATCGACAGGTTCGTAAGCAGCTAAAACGGTTGTGCCATCATAATCTGAGCCAATCATGGTGCCGGATAAATTGCTTAAGGCGCGCCGCATCGGTTCAGCTAAGGTGCCGGCTAGCGGAACCGATTTTTGCTCAGAAAAAACCTGGTTGCTATGACGCAGTAAAAATAATATTTTACTATCTTCTATGCCGGCAATGACAATTTCGCCGGTTTGCCCAAAACCTTTATAGTGCCTATGGGCATCCATAATTTGACTAAAGGTATCGGCACCTGCGCGTTCGGATAATAAGGACGTCGGCCCGCGCTCGCCAATGGGCGTTTCCCAGTCAATCCTGTTGTGGCGCATATCAAAGCGGGCAATGGCTTCAATCAAGCGTGCTTGGCTTTGCGCAATATGGATTAAATCAGCCTTTTTTTGGTTAATGGCCGTTTGCCATAGCACTGCATACACCACGCTCATGGTGATTAAGGACATGATAAACATTAGTCCTGCTAACCAATAAAAATTTTTATAAAAGTTCTTATTTTCCTGCATAAGATACCTTCTGCCACAGAATGCTAATTCACTTCAACCCAAGAATAATAGGCGGCTATATCATTGATATTTTTATTGCTTAAAGAGCCTGTGAGGTTGTTCATAATAGGGGAAAGACGCTCTTTATTACGATATTGGCGTAGTGCAGCACTTATTCTGCGTTTGTTTCTGCCGGCTAAATTGGGAAATAAACCAAGTGCCGCAGGTGTTTTAATGCCGTGGCATTGTGCACATACCTCGGCCGCTATTTGTTGCCCTGCCTTAATATTAGCGGCTGAGGCCGGCAGTAAACTACTAAGTCCGATGAGTAGAAGTATATTTAAAGCGTTGTAATTAAATAATGTGCACGTCATTTATGGCTTAAAAGTTGATTGCTGTATGGGATAATGCGTGAAAATAACGCTCATTTAAGATAGGGTGCTACAACACCCTATCTATTTGTACTGATTGCTAGCCTTTAGCCTCTAGTGCGGCAATGGCAGGTAATTCTTTACCTTCTAAAAACTCTAAAAATGCGCCGCCGCCGGTTGAGGTATAGGAGACTTGCTCTTTAATCTCATATTTATCAATCGCCGCTAAGGTATCCCCGCCGCCCGCAATAGAAAAAGCAGAACTATTGGCGATGGCCTGTGCTAAGGTCTTTGTGCCTTCAGCAAATTGATCAATTTCAAACACACCGACAGGCCCGTTCCAAACAATGGTTTTGGCTGAGGTTAACATATCGGCATATTGTTTGGCCGTTTCAGGCCCAATATCCAAAACCATATCATCATCAGCAATCTCACTGACTTTTTTAACCGTTGCCGTTGCGGTATCGGAAAATTCTTTAGCGCATACGACATCAACAGGTACCGGAATATCTGCGTTATTTGCTTTTGCTGTTGCCATTAAGGCTTTAGCTGCCTCTATTAAGTCCGCCTCATACAGTGATTTACCGACTGAATATCCTGCTGCGGCAATAAAAGTATTGGCAATTCCGCCTCCGACAATTAATTGGTCTACCTTAGTCGATAGCGACTCTAAAACTGTTAGTTTTGAAGAGACTTTTGAGCCGCCGACAATGGCAATAACAGGTTTTTCCGGATTGTTTAAGGATTTGCCCAGTGCGTCTAGTTCGGCTGATAATAAAGGCCCTGCACAGGCGACAGCGGCATGTTCAATAACGCTGTGTGTAGAAGCCTGCGCCCTATGTGCTGTGCCAAATGCATCCATAACAAAAATATCACACAGCGCGGCCATTTTTTTGCCTAATTCGGGGCTGTTGCTTTTTTCGCCGACATTAAAGCGTACGTTTTCACATAACACCACTTCACCGGGCTGAATATGGATGCCATCTAACCAGTCTTTTTCTAAACGCACCGGCTTGCCGAGTAATTCAGATAAGCGTGCGGCAACCGGTTGCAGGGATGCGTCAGGGGAGAATTCGCCTTCCGTCGGGCGGCCAAGGTGTGACATCAGCATCACGGCTGCACCGGCTTGTAAGGCTAATTCAATGGCAGGTACACTGGCTTGAATACGAATATCACTGGTGACTTTACCTTCTTTGATAGGAACATTGAGGTCTGAGCGGATTAAAATGCGTTTACCTGTTAAATCTAAATCCGCCATTTTTTGAATGGACATAGTCGGCTCCGAGTAGCTTGGGGATGGGAAAAGAGAGGCTTAATAATCGTTTAAGCCTCTTAGAGCTGCGAATTTTATACCCCCGAAACGGCATAAAATCTTGTGCCGGTTTCGGGTTTTATTTTATCCTCAGCCCTTAAACGATGAAAATATTATACCTTAAGTCGGTCTTGTGATTAAATTAAGGCTAATTATTCGGCTAAAAGCCGAAATAGCATTAAGGAATTGCGGGAATTTCCGCAAAAAAATAGACTGAATGAGGTGAGTCATGGCGATTGATAATCAAGAATTTAAAAACGCGCTTAAGTTGTGGGCAAGTGGTGTGTCGGTGGTGACGGCAAACTCCACAGAGGGTGAGCAAGGGATGACGGCAACGTCGTTTGCCAGTGTTTCAATGGACCCGCCGCAGATTTTAGTTTGTATTCATGAAGGTGCGGAAACAGGTGCGGCCATTATGGAAGATAAAAAATTTGCAGTGAATATTTTAACGGCGGCGCAAGAGCAGGCCTCTAATGAGTTTGCCGGCGGTAGCAGTATGCAAGAACGCTTTGATAATGTGCATTGGCATCAAGGTGATTTAGGTTTGCCTATCTTGGATGATTGTATGGTGAGTTTGGAATGTACTGTCGTGCAACAAGTCAGAGCCGGCTCGCATTGGGTGATTATTGGCGAAGTACAAAGCACGCACGGGCAGGGGGGAGAGCCGTTGCTTTATTTCAACTCTGCTTATGGCAAAGTAGCAAGCTAGTATTTGTTTTTGCGGAGTTTATCAACAAAACTGTGCATGATGAGCGCACTTAAGATTAACCCGGTGCCAATGGCAATTTTTAGGGTGAGTACTTCTTGATTATAATAATGCCCCAACAAGAGTGCTAAAACGGGGCAAATTAAGGTAATCAGCGCAACGCGAGTGGGCGCTAAGTGCGTTAAAATATAATAATACAATGCAAAGCCGATAGGGGTCGCAATGACCCCTAAATATAAGATGGCGAACACACTATTTAGGGGTAAGGCCGTTGGAATTTGACCGTCTATTAACCACCAGGTTAGCAGATATAAAGGCACTGCAAATAATAAGCCGCCAGCTACTTGAGTCATGGCGGGGATTTGTGCGTGAATCTTTTTTACCCAAACAGCACTGAAGGTTTGTAAAAAAGTTGCCAATAATACCCCTAAAATGCCGAGTGCTGTTTGGTAGCTAATCAGCAGGGCAGAGTAAAACATAACCGTTAAGCCTGCCATCCCCAAAAGATAAGCCAGTAGTTTATCCCAAGTTAAACTGCGTTCTCCCAGCCAAATAGCGGAGAGGATGGCGGTCATAAAGGGCGATAAGCCAAAAATGACCGAAATCCAGCCCGATGGTATATATTGCGCCGCCCAATAAACGGCAAACATAGCGCCATAAATTTGTACGGCAACGGCAAAATAAGTGCGTCTGGCACGAGGATGCCAGTGCATGCCTTGGCGTAATAGCAATAACATGAATAACATGCAAACTAAGCCAATCAGCATTCTGGCGGTCACGCCAAAGATATAACTAGAGCCATCTGCACTCCACTTGATGGCGAGCGGCGTAGTGGCCCACAGTAAAATAATAAATAGATAAGCTAAGGTAACGCGCATATTAAATATAAGCCATGGTTTTTAACAGCATTAAGCCCAACGTAATAATTAATGTACTGCCGGCGGTTGATAGCGCAATGATTTCTGCGGCGATGCTGCCGTGTGCAGTCATTTTTTGCGCCATAATATAACTGGATACGGCGGTGGGTGCGGATAGCATGAGGTAGAGCATGCCTAAATCTTGGCCTCTGAAACCCAGCGTAATTGCGAGGCTGGTTCCTAATAAAGGCATTAATATCAATTTTCCGAAGCTTGCCCAAATCACATCATGATGATGTTGGCGAAAGTTTTGCCAATATAAACTGCCTCCGATGCAGATTAAGGCCAGTGGCAGTGTCATTTGTGCTAAGTATTGGCCGGTTTGTTTAATGAAATGTGGAATGTTGAGTTGCAGTGCTGAGCTGATTAAGCCTAAAGTGACGGCGATTAAAATAGGATTGCTGATAATGGGTTTTAAAGATAATTGCCCTTTAGGTTTTAGCAATAATACCGAGGCGGGGTTATCAATAATTGAAATTAACGCCATGTACAGGCTGGCGACGGCTAATGATGCAGAGCCATAGGCGTTTAAGGTCAGTGCAATACCGATAATGCCTAGATTACCGCGAAATGCCCCTTGAATAAAAATACCGCGCTTACCTTCCGCGATTAATTTAAGGCTAAGCAAGCCAAAGAAGGCAATACTGGTAAGGGTAAACAGGGTGCCAAAGATAAATAGCGGTAGATTAGTCGATTGGCTTAGCGGTGTGCCGGCAAGGCTGAAAAATAACATGCAAGGCAAGGTAATATTGAACACAAAACTATTAGCAATATGAATAAAATGCGCATCAATAAAGCCGGTACGCCGAAAACTAATCCCTAATAGTAATAAGACTAAAATCGGCGCAGTCACATTTAAAGCAAACAGAAATTGGTCTAGCATGGTTGTTTGCACTATTTTGGGTCAGGTGTTTGTAAATCTGCCTGCCATTGCGCGAGTTTGGCGCGGAGGTCCGGTAAATTTAAGGTCGTTAATTGGCGATTTTTTAGGCATTGTTTGCCTGCAACCCAAACATCCGTGACCTGATGGCGTGCCGCAGAATAAACAATTTGTGAGATTGCATTATAAAGTGGTTGCGTCTCAATGTCGGCTAAATTGATGGCGCATATATCGGCCGATTTACCTATCTTTAATGAGCCGGTAATATCATCTATGCCTAACGCTTTTGCACCATTTAATGTTGCCATGCGGAGTGCCGTGGCGGCAGATACGGCACTCGCATCACCTGCAATACCTTTGCCTAATAAGGCGGCGGTGCGCATTTCACCTAGCATATCCAAATCATTATTACTGGCTGCGCCATCAGTGCCTAATGCGACATTAATGTCTGCATCCAAGCATTTTTGTACAGGGCAAAAACCACTGGCAAGTTTTAAATTGGACTCGGGGCAATGCACAATATGGGCACCTGCTTCGGCAAAATCCTGTATTTCTTGCTCGGTTAATTGGGTCATATGCACGGCAATAAAGTTTGGGGTAATCAAACCTAATTTATGTAAGCGCGTAAGAGGCCGCTCGTCTTGGCTTACCTCATACTCTGTTTCGTGTACATGCATATGAATGGGTAGGTTTAGTTCCGTTGCTAAACTGCTGATGTGTTGTAACGGGGCATCGGAAACGGTATAAGGCGCATGTGGGGCAAAAGGCGTGCGTACTAAAGGTTCATGGCGCATGGCATCATGTAATGCCAAGCCTTTTTCTAGGTATTGTTCAGGGTCTGCCGCCCACGCGGTGGGAAAGTCAATCAAGATTAAACCGGTATTGGCGCGTATGCCATGTAAAATGGCTTGATGTGCCGTTATTTCGGGAAAGAAATACATATCATTAAAGCAAGTCGTGCCCCCGCGCAACATTTCAGCAATCGCCAAGTCCGTACCATCACGCACAAATGCCTCGTTTACCCACTTTGCTTCTAATGGCCAAATATGCTTTTCCAGCCATTCCATCAGTGGCAAATCATCGGCTATGCCGCGAAATAAAGTCATGGCTAAATGCGTATGTGCATTGATAAAACCGGGAATCAGCGCATGCGTTGTAAGGTGCTCTTGTGAGATGGCTTGGTATTGCTGTTGTGCCTGTGCTTGCGGCAGTATATCTAGTATGTGGCCTTGGTGGATAACTAAAGTATGGTGTTCGAGTATTACTTCATGGGGTTCTACGGGTATAATCCAGCGGGCGTGAATAAGCGTATCGACTTGCATAAGTTAAGTATGAGTAAGTTAAGGGCTGAGGATGACATAATCCCCGATAGCCCTATTTTAATCCATTAAGCTAATAATTAGAGAGTATACGTGTTAATGAGCCGTAGCCCAAATAAACTCAATGTCCATGCCTTAAAATGGCAAGATGGGCAGTTATCCATCTTAGACCAGCGCAAATTGCCTGAGCAAGTACAATATAATCATTATGTTACTGCCCCGGAGGTTGCCGAAGCGATTACCGATATGCAAGTCCGTGGTGCGCCTGCTATCGGTATTGCGGCCGCATATGCGGTTGCTTTATCCGTACGTCAACATTATGTAACGGATAAGGCAGCTTGGAAATCATTATTGGCGGCTGATATGGCATTATTGGCGGCCTCGCGTCCTACGGCGGTTAATCTATTTTGGGCATTAAATAAAATGCAAACCCAGTTAGATAGCATTGCAGGGAATCCTATTGCCGCTTTGCAAGCCTTAGCGGAACAAATACATCAGCAAGATATTACGGCCAACCAAACCATGGGCACGATTGGCGCAGATATATTGGCCGATGCACAAGGTTTATTAACGCATTGTAATGCCGGAGCTTTGGCAACAGGGGGCTATGGTACCGCATTGGGTGTGATTCGCAGTGCCTACGCGAGCCAAACTCGTCAAGTATTTGCCGGTGAAACACGGCCTTGGTTGCAAGGGGCGCGTTTAACCGTTTGGGAATTATCGGAAGATGCGATTCCTGCTACGTTGATTGCCGACTCGGCCGCCGCGATATTGATGCAACAAGGCAAAATTGATTGGGTGATTGTCGGGGCGGACAGAATTGCCGCAAATGGCGATGTGGCCAATAAGATTGGAACGTATGCGTTGGCAGTATTAGCTAAATATCATGGCGTTAAATTGATGGTTGTGGCACCGACTTCCACGATTGATTTTGCGATGGCTGCCGGCAGTCAAATTGCAATAGAACAGCGCGCAGAGAGTGAATTTTTACCTGACTGTTACGCACAAGCGGGGAGTTTGGTCTCGGCATGGAATCCTGTTTTTGATGTCACGCCTGCCGAATTAATAGATGTTATCGTTACGGAGCGTGGCGCAATTTTTGAGCCTGCTAAGAGTGGGGTGGCGCACCTGAGTGATTAAAAAGAGCTGAACAAGGCAACACCAATGCCTTATCTTCAAAAGTTCCTATTGCAGGCAAACTGATAGTGTTGCAATGACGATTGGCTCATCGTTATAATTTTATTGTTTTAGTCAGTGAAATAAGAACCTTAATGGTTTTTTATGAGTGTTGATTTAGGGTTTAGTGAGATGAAAGTGTCATGAATATAGAATTTGATAAAAAAGCTGGGGTGAATCCTTTGTTGCCTGTCAAGAGTTTACTTCAAGGGGTCGCAATGGCGCGGCATAAAAAACTGAGGCAATATATTTTAATCCCTATTGTGATTAATTTTTGCCTGTATTCCGGCTTATTATATTTGGGATATCAATATGTAGGAGTGTTGATTGCGCAATTTATTCCTGACTGGCTGTTGTGGTTGGATTGGTTTATTTATCCCTTGTTTTTTATTTGTTTTTTTGTAATTGGTTTTTTTAGTTTTACTCTGGTTGCCAACTTAATGGCCGCGCCTTTTTACGGTGGTTTGGCGGCGAAGACTTTGCATCTTTTGCACGATGAAGCAGGTGTGATACAAGAGCAGCCTCTGCTGGCGGTGATTGGCTCAGAAATAAAGCGGATGGGCTATTTGCTCAGTCGTGCCATTCCCATTGCCATTATTTCCGTTATCCCCGGTTTAAATTTAATTGCCCCTATTTTATGGGGGCTGTTTGGCGCATGGGGATTGAGTATGGAATATTTTGCCTATACTTTGGAAAATGAGGGGTTTTTGTTTGCTGAACAGCGGGAAGCGTTGCGTAGTGTGCGCATTGGTGCATTGACTTTTGGCGGCATTGTCTTGTTGGCCTTAATGTTGCCTGTGTTGAATAT
Source organism: Methylomonas sp. (assembly GCA_026989715.1). Taxonomy (GTDB): domain Bacteria; phylum Pseudomonadota; class Gammaproteobacteria; order Methylococcales; family Methylomonadaceae; genus Methyloprofundus. The sequence continues at coordinate 1,228 of JALSIU010000203.1, read as the reverse complement.
GATTATTCCGCCCATTGCAGTGGTGAGTGCGGTCATTTATCGGCAGCGTTTGGCTGTGAAATAGGGAAAAGTGAGGGCGGCTGCCCTCACTGGTTTGCTTGGATTAAATTTTAAATTGGCCAACCGTTGCACGCAACTGGTCTGCTAAATCCATTAATTGTTGGCTGGACTGTGAGGTCGCACTGGCGCCTTCAGCGGTTTGGCTTGAAATATTATTAATATTATTAATATTTTGCTGTATTTCAGTGGTCACGGCACTTTGCTGTTCAGATGCGGTAGCAATTTGTGAATTCATATTGCTGATCATATCAATTTTTTCATTAATACGATTTAAGGCATCGCCGGCAGAGGCTGCTTGTTCAACGCTGGCACTTGCTTGCGTGCGCCCTTGTTGCATCACTTGGGCGGCCGTTTTGGCGCGGCCTTGTAAACGCTCTATTGTTTGGCGAATCTCTTCGGTTGAATTCTGAGTACGGCTGGCCAAGGTTCTGACTTCATCGGCAACCACGGCAAAGCCGCGCCCTTGTTCGCCTGCTCGGGCGGCTTCAATGGCCGCATTAAGGGCTAATAGGTTGGTTTGTTCGGCAATTCCTTGGATAACGCCGAGTACTTCGCCAATGCTTTCGCTATCAGATTCTAATTCATGAATGACGGAAGCGGCGCTTTCGACCTCACTGGCCAGTGAATTAATGGCAGAGACGGCCTGCTCAACAATTTGGCTACCTGCCAGTGCTTCATTATTGGCTGATGCGGCCGCATCAGAGGCACTCAGGGCATTGCCGGAGACATTGCTAACGGTAGAGGCCATTTCCGACATAGCGTTGGCAACTTGTGAGGTTGCTGTCTGCTGTTGTTGTACCGCTTGCTCGGTTGTTTGCGTAATCTGAGCCAGTTGGTGCGCAGAACCGGCAAGTTGTTCGCTGATTTGGTTGATTTGATAAATTGTTTTGCCAATTTTTTTCACAAAACTATTAAAACTGCCCGCTAGCCAAGCAAATTCAGATTTTCCTTGTATGTTGATACGTGCTGTTAAGTCGCCATCACCACCGGCAATATCTTGTAGTTTGAGTGCTAAATCCGTGAGAGGTGCAATAATGATTTTGTTAATCAGGAAATACAATCCTATGATGAGTACAACCAGTGCTATTAGGCTGATGCCTGCTTTGATTAATGTATCATGTAGGAGTTCTGCATAGGCTGATTTGAGTGGGGTGATAATTTCAAACAT
>JALSIU010000202.1 GCA_026989715.1 Methylomonas sp. | reverse complement strand
TTCAGCATGATCATACGCAAAAGCATGGCCTTTATTTAAGGCACGCTTGGCATGAATTTCCAATAATTCAGCCGCGACATCATGAATTTTTTCTAATGCCTTTTTCTTGGCCTTACTCCACTGGTCGCCCCCCAGGCGATGCAGTGGAGCCGTCTCAGGATTCACGCCCGTATAGCGTCCAATGACATCCAATGACGAGACCGGTACATATAATTTATCAGCATTGGCATACTCTAGCGTTAAAAACTCAGCATCAATATCGCCAAACTGTAAAACCTGTAAGCCCAAATAACGCCCAACACCATGCTCCTGATGTACCACCGGCGCACCGACCGTCAACTCATCCAAATTATTGACTATTTTTTCTAACTCATGTGCAGCCGACCGCTTCCGTCTACGGCGTTGCTGTGCTTTATCTCCCAGTAACTGGCTTTCGGTAATAATCGTCAAGCCTGCTTGTTGCAAATATAAGCTATGATCTAAAGAAGCCACCACCATACAAGGAGAGTCATGCGAGTTTAAAAACGACTCCCAGCCATCAACTTGTTTTACTTTAATGTTAAAGCTACGTAATTTTTCCTGCAAGGCCTCACGATGCCCCGCCGTTTCCGCGGTAAACAAGACGCGACTCTTCGTATTTGCCAAAAATGCTTTTAACCTTCCCGCAGGATCTTGCAACCTGCCATCAATCGCCATCTCCGGCAATGGCACACTCTCTGCTGACCACTCTTGCTCGCCGCCAGCATGTTCGGCAAGCTGTATACGACGAAATTTAGCCAATTGTGCAACAAATTCATCCGCCGGCAAATATAAAAGCGCAGGTGTCAATAAAGGGCGTTCCTTATCATAACGGCGCAGCTCAAAGCGTTCTTCAATTTCTGCCGAAAATTGTTGCATAGCCTGTTCGGTAGTTGTCGGCAATACAAAAACCGTTTTAGGCGGCAAGTAATCAAACAACGTATCCATCTTGTCAACAAATAATGGCAAATACGCCTCAATGCCGCTTGGTGTCACGCCCTGACTAACATCTTGATACAGCTTATTGTCTTGATAATCATCAGGAAAAGCCTCTCTAAAGCCTTGCCGAAAATGATGAATCGCTTCATCCGTAAAAGGAAACTCTCGTGCAGGAAATAGCTCCACACTCTCAACTTTACCCAAGGAACGCTGCGTTTCAGGATCAAAGGTACGAATTGATTCAACCTCTTCATCAAATAATTCAATCCGAAACGGATATTTACTCCCCATAGGAAACAAATCAATAATCGAACCACGCACGGCAAACTCGGCATGCTGTACCACTTGAGAAACGCATTGATAGCCTACTGCCTCTAGCTTCAGTCTATTTAATTCCAAATTAAATAGACCGCCCTTATTAATCACAAAGCTATGCGCTAAAACATGCTCCCTAGGGGTTAAGCGTTGCATTAAAGTAGCGACCGACAACACTAACGCGCCACGTGTCACCTCAGGTAATTGTGCTAAAGACTTTAACCTGGCCGATACAATTTCAGGCAAGGGCGAAAACACATCATAAGGCAAAATTTCCCAATCGGGAAAATGCAAAATAGGACACTCATCTTGCAAAAAGAACGACAACTCATGTTCTAAACGTAAGGCTGTTTGTGAGTCGGGAGTTAAAACGACAAATAAACGCGCTTCTGCCTTAATCGCCGTTGCAATCGCAAGCGAATCAGCACAGCCCTGCAAGCCGGTCCAAAATACAGGCTGTTTTATTTTATGAGGAATATGAGGGGTAAAAATAGCGTGAACATCAGACATGATAAGCAAAGAATAAATACGTAAACTAAAAAATGCACTACAAACTGCCCCAAAACTAAGCCGCGCTCTCCCATACAAGAACCTAGTACACAGGGACTATGCAAAATGTAGGACTAATAATATCACGGATAATAGATTTTTATTCAGGCCAAGCATTTACCTTACTGTCATAAACATCTGATAAGTTACCCCATGCAATAAAGCATAACAGGAAAACAACACATTAATTGATACCACGACCGGATATTGCCCCGCTAAAAACTCAAATGCAACATAACAATAACAAGCAGCATAAAAAGGCAGGAAAATGCTAAAAAAGAGTCTACTACTTGGCGTTGGCGGCCTGATATTTATCATCGGAATGATTTTATTTCCCTTGCCGGTCCCGTTAGGATTGCCCACTATGATAATCGGTCTAGCCATGATGTTCAAAGCATCAAATCGAGTGAAAAGAAACGTTATTCGCCGAGCAAACCATTACCCGCAGACGCGCGCACTCTGGCAAAAAATCAGAGCATACCGCGTACGCAAAAAACAAAGCCTCAAATAATGGCCATCACATTCCCGCACATATTTCATGCTTCTGTCATAGTCCCGCCTTATGCTAGACAGCGAAACAAAACCGTAGCATTACATTTCAGCATTTCGCTTAAGAGAGGTCGTAATGAAATTCATTCACACCGTTCATGATTATGATGTCAAACTGTTTGTTAACCTTATCAATTCAAAGTCTTACCACGCTTTATCAAAACTAGCACGCTTTATTTCCCGAACCGGCGATGGGCATTTATACCTGTTGCTAATGTGGTCCA
>JALSIU010000201.1 GCA_026989715.1 Methylomonas sp. | reverse complement strand
TATCATCCAATACTATTGTAATAGGCAGGTCTTTGACTTGTAATCGCTCCGCAGCTAATGGCATCGGCATTTTTCCTTTAGCAAAAACAAAGACACGCTCTTCAGGTCGAAGTTTCGCTTTAAAGGTAGGGCTTATATCCAATTTAATGGTTACCCCGGCACTACTTGCTACTTTAGAGGGCTTCTGAACAGCCGCGGGTACTGCTTCCCCCATTTCGCTACGTGCTTGCCTAATAGCAGGTACAATAAAACGCTGAATTTGTGCTGGACTACCTTTAATTTTAGCCTTTTCCCATGCGTCAACGGCCTCAGAATAAGCCTGTCGCTGGTAAGCTTGCAAACCTTGCAAAATAAGTGCTGTTGGTTCTTCAGGGTCTACCCTTAAAGCTTCCTTCAATGCTTGTTGCGCTTCCGGTATCATCATTTCATTCGACACCTGATACATGGCTTGTGCATAGGCGGCCTTAACTGAAGCATAACCCGGGTTATCAAGACCAATAATATCCGCCATTTTTTTATAAACGGCGGCCGCTTCTGCATATTTTCCCATTGCATTGTAGCTATTAGCCAATAAAAACCAGTTTTCTATATTTTCCGGATTATCTTTTAATTTAGCTTGCAAAGCCATTACAGCGGCTGCAAAATCAGGCGCTTTTTTTTGAGGGGTACGAACGACTGCCTGCTCGACTTGCCCGGCAGGCTCTCCCATCGCCAAATATTGCTCATATTGCTGGCTTGCACCTAGTGATTGGTAAGTTAATAAACTACCGATAACAACCGTGCAAGCCACCCCACCTAGAAACAACCAATTCATTGAATTAACCTGAAGCGATTGTTTTTTAGGTGCTTCTTCAATAGCGACATCACCTAATAGTGTTTTTTCCAGTTCCGTTTTTAATTGCAAAAAATTAGTGGCATCTAAGTTACCTTGTGCCTGCTCACTTTCCAGTTCGGCCAAACGCTCTTGAAAAATATGAACATTTTCTTGCTTTTGCGAAATAATGGGGTGACTCTTATTATCGCCCTTAAAAACAGCCAAAGGCCACAATATAATAAAAACAGCCAATACCAACATTGCCGCAAATATAATCCATAATGTCATCATGATTTTTTACTCTTATTTGTTTGCAACAAAGCATCCAGTTGCTTTGTTTCTGTCGCTGAAAGCTCGACACCACTTTGCTCAGTACTAGATTGTCTGTTGCGCCGCCCACGAATAATCCAAAAAATAGCAACCAAACCTAATAATAAAAAAATGGCAGGCCCATACCAAAGCAAATAAGTTTGCGGCTTTACACGCGGCTCATATAAAACAAAATCTCCATAACGAGCTACCATATAATCAATAATTTCAGAATTGGTTTTATCAGCTAATAGCATTTGTTGAATTTTAGTGCGTAAATCTTTAGCAATTGCGGCATTAGAATCCGCTAAGTTTTGGTTTTGACACTTTGGACAACGTAATTCATAGGCGAGCTCTTGAAAACGCTTTTCTTTGGCAGGGTCTTCAAACTGATAAACATCAATGGCCGCCGATAAGACAAAACTACTCAATAATAGCAATATGCCAATCGTTACTTTAATTTTTAACACTGCCCCACCCCTGCATTATTTCCTGTAACTCCTGCCAAACCTGTGGTGTTAATACGCCGACATGACGATGTCGAACAATCCCTTGTGCATCAAGCAAATAAGTTTCAGGCGCACCATAAACACCTAAATCAAGCCCTAACATTCCATCTTTATCAAAAATATTAAATTGATAAGGGTTACCTAACTGCTGTAACCAACGCAATGCACCGGCACGCTCATCTTTATAGTTTAAGCCAATAATAGGGATGCTACCGGTGGCGGCAATAGCCAATAATTGTTCATGCTCTTGCCGACAGGAAGGGCACCAAGTAGCCCAAACATTCACTAATACAGGCTGGCCAATAAAATCCTGCGTGCTTAATGTTTGTTCCGGATCCTTTAGAGCAGGTAATGCAAACTCTGGAAAGGGACTATTTAATAGTGCCGAAGGCAATTCCTTTGGATCAATACTTAAACCTTTCCATAAAAATCCACCTAAAATGATAAATAAAATTAAAGGGATGAATAAAAGTAACCTAGGCATTGATTAGCTCCTGTTTTTTTCTACTATTTTTACGGTAACGCTTATCAAATACCGTTAACAATCCTCCTAAGGCCATCAGAATCCCCCCCAGCCATAACCAACGCACATAGGGTTTATAATGCACACGCACTGCCCATGCCTCACCATTATTTAAAGGCTCGCCTAAGGCTACATACAAGTCTCTAAATAAACCGGCATCTATGTCAGCTTCTGTCATCATATTACGCTTAACATTGTAACGCCGCTTTTCAGGATGCAAAGTCACAATAGGCCGCCCATTTTCAGTCACATCAATAATTGCTTGGTCTGCCATATAGTTGGGGCCTTTGACAACATGTGTACCTTGAAAAGTAAATTGATACCCGGCAAGCTCAACACTATCTCCTTTTGCCATACGCATATCACGCTCCTCACTATAACTTGATACCAGCGTAATACCTATTGCAGTAACGGCTACGCCAATATGCGCCAACATCATGCCGTAATAACTC
>JALSIU010000200.1 GCA_026989715.1 Methylomonas sp. | reverse complement strand
GTTGGAAAATGGTGATATTAATATTCCTGATGTATTACAGCCTTATATGGGAGGGATGACCGTACTTAAAGTCAGTTGATAAAAAAGGGGAGGCGTTGCATGTGGCAATTAATCTTAAAAAGTAGCGTGGTCATTTTTGCCGGTGTTTTACTCACAGGTTGTGAAAAAATGAAGCAAGATCGGCCTAAGCAAGCCCAAACAGGAGTAAGTAAAGCACTGGACTTATCTTTAGATTTAGAGATTGAAGAAGCTAATACGGCAACTTATGCGTTGCAAGGGCGTGGAGACAGGAAATTACAAGGGCTTTTTAAGCCTCGGAAAGGTGTTTCCAATGTAGAGTGGGATGCGCATTTTGAAACGGCGCACCAAGAAAACAAAGAAAAAGCACCTTTGTATGATGGGGTCGGGGTGGAAGTCAAAGTAGGGATTTAGAGGCACTCCCATATAGCCGGCATAAAAACCTAAATTTTAAGGCATTGTTGCGTTTAAAAAAAAGGGGGAACTTGCGATTAAAAATGGCAAGTCCCCCTTTTTTGTTTCAAGGTATTGGTAAAAACGAAAAGGCTGAGACGACAAAAAATTACCACTCAGCCCTCGAGATGAAGCGTCGTTTTGTTTACCAGTGGGTAACGGTATAGGTTACACGGCGGTTTTCAGCACGGCCTTCAGGCGTATCGTTCGTAGCAAGTGGTAGTGATTCCCCAAAGCCTTTAACGCTTAAACGGTCTGCACTAATACCATTTTCTACTAATAAGTCTTTAACCGCTTGGGCACGTTTCTTTGAAAGATAAAGGTTGTATTCAGCAGGGCCTTGGCTATCAGTATGGCCTTCGATTTGAATGGTCATACTTGGGTTTAGTTTTAAGATTTGAATAGCGTTATCAAAGAGGTTTGCATATTCCGGTTGAATAGTGGCTTTGTTGAAGCCAAATTCAATTTCATTAAATGACCAGCAACCTTGTGAATTCACTTTTGCGCCGGCGGGTGTTTTAGGGCATTTATCATTCACATCATCTACGCCATCACCATCGGAGTCTGATGCGGTAATAACAGGAGCCCTGTAAGCAATTGCCGTTGAGGTAAATAACATGTTTTCGACAAACTGGGCGATAGCAGTACTAGACTGAAGGTCATTGACGCTTTCACTGGAACCACAACCTGCAATATTAGACATTTCTTGTAAAAGAAATTGGCCGTCTTGTTCGTCTTCATTACCGACCCAAACAGAATAGATGCAAAGTTTATTACCAAATTTATCTTGCAATGCTTGTGTCTCTACCAAGGCATCCTTCGAAATTCTATGGCCATCTGCAACAACCAACAGAGCCGTTGTGCCTGGTGCTTTCTCTAAGTCCGTTGCTGCTGCTGCCAGTGCGCTTTCCATGGGAGAGCCGCCGCTAGCGCATTCCATTGCATCAAGGCCTGCTTGAAATTGATTGGTAGAATGCGGTGCAATATCTTTAACCAGCTGTGTGGAACTCCAAGCTAAGCAACTTCCCATACCAAAATTACGGATACCGGAAGACAGTTTGATATTGGAGGGCAGGGTTTTGTTAAAACGGTACAAAAATTGTTTTTCGACATCAAATTTTGAGACGCCATGGGCATCATGGGTCGTATTTTTAGAGTTGGATGCATCAACAATTACAAAAATAGTGTCTATTTTTTGAGCAAATCTATTGGTAGTTGTGGTTTGCCCGACAGGAGCGGGAGTGAAGCTAGGGTAGCTTGTTGGTTGTTGTGTTGCACAACCTGATAAGGCTATGCCTGTTATGGATACGGCTGGGATGATAAGTTTTTTAAGCATATTCTCTTCCTGGAAACTGTTAATTGAATATTAATTCTAGCACTGTCTGCTTTTTTTAAAAGCATCATTATAAAAAGTTACCGAAGCATGAAATAATAATACCGAAAATTTTTAAGTTAATCCTTGTGAGGAATGATGAAATTATTACAGATAATGGTGCTGAGCGTATTGCTACTGGTCAGCTTAAGTGGTTTTGCGGATACCTTAACTGATATTCGACGACAAGCAGAGGGCGGAAGTGCCTTGGCACAAGCTAAAATGGGGGCAATGTACCAATTAGGGCGTAATGGTGTGGTGAAAGATGAACAAGCCTCGGCGCAGTGGATGTTAAAAGCGGCTGAACAAGGCTTGGTTGAAGCGCAAGTTTTTATGGCCGCGCTTTATGACCGAGGCATGGGGGTAAAGCATAATGTGAATACTGCAACGCAGTGGTATGAAAAAGCTGCTGCGCAAAAGCATGGTACGGCGTTAGCGATTCTAGGGCGGAATGATGTGGCTAAAGGCGGTATTGCATTTAATTATAAATCCATGCGTATCCGAGCATCGAAACAAATTCCGGTAGAATATTCCAAACGATTTTTAAGACAGAAATAAATATTACATGAGTATAAAAACACGATTTGCCCCGAGTCCAACAGGCTATTTACACGTAGGGGGCGCACGTACGGCCTTATTTTCTTGGTTGCATGCAAAAAAAAATAACGGTCGCTTTGTATTGCGTATAGAGGATACCGATTTAGAGCGTTCTACACAAGAATCTGTGGATGCCATTTTGGAAGGCATGCAGTGGCTTGGGCTGGATTATGACGAAGGCC
>JALSIU010000199.1 GCA_026989715.1 Methylomonas sp. | reverse complement strand
CGGCATCGCCTCTTTGCGGCTCATTAATATCAATGATTTTTTTATTGATGACCGGCAAACGAATACCGTAGGTAAATTTATTAACTAAAATAAAGTCGCCAATCAATAAAGTCGGCATCATTGAGCCTGAAGGAATTCTAAACGGTTCTGCAATAAAGGAACGTAGCAAGAAGACAATCAATACAATCGGAAAAAAAGAACGTGCATATTCAACTAAAAGCGGCTCATTTTCTTCACTGTATTCAATATCAGCGCGCTTTAAGTGGTATAAATAACCATACCAAATAATACCCGTGACCACGGATGCCGCAAATAGAAAAAACGAAAAATCAAAATCCATAACTTATTTCTTACCTTATGAGTCTTTATTAACTTGCAAGACAGCCAAAAAGGCTTCTTGCGGAATTTCAATGCTACCTACTTGTTTCATGCGTTTTTTACCCGCTTTTTGCTTTTCCAGCAATTTTTTCTTGCGAGAGATATCGCCGCCATAACATTTAGCGGTGACATTTTTACGCATAGCTTTTACACTGGAGCGAGCAATAATTTTTGCCCCAATCGCGGCTTGAATGGCAACCTCATACATTTGCCTGGGAATCAGGTCTTTCATTTTATCGACCAATTCACGACCACGACCTTGGCTTAAATTTCTGTGTACCAGCACCGACAGCGCATCAACTTTATCGCCATTAATCAAAATATCTAACTTAACTAAATCTGCTTCTTCAAAACGTTTAAATTCATATTCAAACGAAGCATAGCCCCGACTAACCGATTTTAAGCGATCAAAAAAGTCCAAAACGACTTCACTTAAAGGCAACTCATAATTCAGTGACACTTGACTGCCCATATACTGCATATTCATTTGCACCCCCCGCTTTTCAATACACAGACTAATCACATTGCCTAAGTATTCTTGTGGCACTAAGATGTTTGCCTGAATAATCGGCTCCCTAATCATGGCAATAGAGCCTACATCAGGAAGTTTAGCAGGATTATCTACTTTTAATACATCTCCTTTATTCGTTTCGACTTCATAAATAACCGTGGGTGCTGTGGTAATTAAATCGACGTTATATTCACGCTCCAAGCGTTCTTGTACGATTTCCATATGTAGCATACCCAAAAAACCACAACGAAAACCAAACCCCAGTGCTGTTGAGGTTTCCGGCTCAAACTGCAAAGCTGCATCATTTAAGCGCAATTTATTCAGCGACTCCCGCAAATCTTCATAATCATCGGAGCTGACAGGGTAAAGTCCTGCAAAAACACGGGGCTGGACTTTCTGAAACCCCGGCAAGGCTTGCGCACAGGGCTTGTCTGCGTAAGTGATGGTATCGCCTACCGGTGCACCAAAAATATCTTTAATGGCCGCCACCACAAACCCCACCTGCCCTGTTTCCAGCATTAAGGTATCTTCACGTTTAGGGGTAAATATGCCGATGCGTTCCGCAATAAAACTATTGCCTGTCGACATAATGGTAATCTTTTGCTTTTTACGCAAAGTGCCATTGACAATTTTAACCAAAGACACCACGCCAAGATAATTATCAAACCAAGAATCAATAATCAATGCCTGTAAGGGGCCGTCAATATCCCCGGTCGGTGCAGGAATCACCTGCACTAACTCTTCCAATACTTCTGTCACCCCCAGCCCTGTTTTCGCACTGACGCGCAAAGCACCCTCAGCAGGAATGCCAATAATATCTTCAATTTCCTGAATAACTTTTTCAGGTTCAGCGGAAGGCAAGTCTATTTTATTAAGCACCGGCATGACTTCTAGCCCAAGCTCAATTGCAGTATAACAATTGGCAACACTTTGTGCTTCAACGCCTTGCGCGGCATCGACCACTAATAAAGCACCTTCACAAGCCGATAAAGAACGCGACACTTCATAAGAAAAGTCGACATGCCCCGGCGTATCAATAAAATTTAATTGATACGTTTCGCCATCTTTTGCCGTAAAATTAAGCGTCACACTTTGCGCCTTAATCGTAATCCCTCGTTCTCGTTCTATATCCATAGAGTCGAGGACTTGCGCGGACATTTCACGGCCTGATAAGCCATCGCACTGTTGAATAAAGCGATCAGCTAATGTTGATTTCCCATGATCGATATGCGCAATAATAGAGAAATTTCGTATGTGTTTTAAATCCATCGTATATTTAGTTACAATTATAAAAATATGAAAGCAATGCGTCGGCATGTTTTATTCGCTAAACAAGCATTTTAACAGAAGCGACGGGCTTAAGACTGAGGATTTTATAAAACTTATTACCATCAGCATTATATTTTGATGCAAAGTAGACCTATACCCCATCATGATTGGAAAATCGTGCCATTCTGATATTTAGCCGCTTAAAATGACATCATATGTTTGTAGCAAAGAAGCGACTTGCGCTCGATAAATGATTTTTGTAGGAATCAGCAAATCCTCTTGCGACAAGCCATATCCCGATAATGACTCACTCTCAACATAGATATTATCTATATCATAGAGTGCTAAAGAGCGATAAACGGCTGCAGTATCTTTAACGGCCACTAAGTCAGTTCGTTGGTTTTTTTTTAAATGAAACACCGCATGATCTAACAATAACAGACTCACGGATTGGTCAAAGGCGGCAGTAAGAAGTACCGCATCCAGTACTTCTTGCACCTGATGACCGCCATATGCCGCACTTTGCAATACAAATAAAAAAGACTTCATGATTATTGATGCTCACTCATATTCTCATTGGATAAATAACTGCGCTCGTCCACATCAATAGATTTCAACATCAATAAAGCCCCTAACTCCATCATCGCTTTACGGTATACTTTACGCTTAAAATACACGACCGACTTTAAAGGCTCCCAATAATCAACCCATTGCCAATCATCAAACTCAGGCTTATTATGCCGGTCTAACACCACATCCGCTTCCGTGCCTACAAGCTTTAACAAATACCAGATTTGTTTTTGCCCTATACACAAAGGATGTGAATTACGCCTAATATATTTCTCAGGTAATTTGTATTTCAACCAATAACGCGTCCGACCAATAATCTCAACATGCCTCGCCTCAAGCCCTGTTTCTTCTTGGAGTTCACGATACATCGCTTGTTCCGGGTCTTCATTTTTTTCCATACCGCCCTGGGGAAACTGCCATGAATTTACACGCGACCGCTTCGCCCAAAACACCTGTCCTTGGGCATTACAAAGGATGATGCCGACATTGGCTCGGTATCCTTTTGAATCAATCATTATTAAAACCTGTCTTTTTATTATTCTAAGTTAATACACTAAATGTTAAACTCTTAACTCAAAATACAAGGGACACTCTTTAGGCTGAGGATAAAATAAACCTTTAAAGTGACATCTGTTTTGATGCGATTGCAAGTTTTATAAAATCACTGACGCTTAACGATTATTCTGTCCCTTTAAGCATTACTCATGCCACCATTGTTCCATAAATTTATGAGTGATGCCATCCCCCTTTTTTAAATAACGACAATAAAAGTAATAATAATGAGTTTAGCTATTTTTGATTTAGACAATACCTTACTAGCAGATGACAGTGACTACCTCTGGGGACAATTTTTAGTGGATAAAGGCATTGTCGATGCTGATTATTATGCACAAGAAAATGATCGCTTTTATCAAGAATATAAAGAAGGCAATTTAGATATTATCGAATTTCTAACATTTTCACTCAAACCATTAGCCAACAACTCATTAAAAGACCTGCATCATTGGCGCGAGCAATTTATAGAGGAAGTCATTCGCCCTATTCTCTTAGCGCCGGCACAAGAGTTGATTAAGCAACATAAACAACGTGGTAATGTTATTTTAGTGATTACGGCAACCAATAGCTTTGTCACCGAACCCATTGTCAAACTCTACGGCATTGATAACTTAATCGCTACAACACCTGAATTTATCGACAACCAATATACAGGTAAAGTCGCAGGAACGCCTTGTTTTCAAGATGGCAAAGTCACCCGATTAAAGCAATGGTTACAAGAAACAGGGCATACTTTAAGTAATAGTTGGTTTTATAGCGACTCGCATAATGACTTACCCTTATTAAATCAGGTTGACTTCCCTGTAGCGGTCAACCCTGATGAGGCATTACAACAATATGCAAGTGACCATCACTGGCCGATTATCAGTTTACGTGAGCAACAGTGCCCTATGCAACATTTAGAAAATAAATAGCTCATTCCATACGACTTAGGCCGCTACAGAAAATAACCGCCGAAAGTTTGCATTAGATTGTTGCGCAACTAATTCGGTGCTCACGGCACGTAAGTCGGCAACAAATTGCGCAACCTGCTGCACATACAAGGGATAATTAGGCTTACCCCTAAAAGGCACAGGGGCTAAATAAGGTGAGTCAGTCTCTATCAAGTACCGGTCAGCCGGTACTTTTTTAGCCACTTCTTGAATGGATTTTGCATTTTTAAAGGTTACAATACCTGAAAAAGAAATATAAAAATTCAAATCCATCGCTTGCTTGGCAAAATTCCAGTCTTCAGTGAAACAATGAATAACCCCACCGACTTCATCAGCCCCTTGTTCCTTTAAAATACGCAGTGTATCCACACTGGCTTCACGCGTGTGGATAATAAGGGGCTTTTTAGTCACCTTAGCAGCTTCAATATGATGAACAAAACGCTGATGCTGCCATGTTAAATCCCCTTCACTCCGGAAATAATCCAAACCGGTTTCTCCAATGGCAACCACCCGGTTATTATCAGCCAAAGCAATCAATTCTGCCGCAGTCGGGTCTTGCCCTGTATCTACATTTGGATGCACACCGACCGATAGTGATATATTGTCATAAGGTTGCACTAATTCACACATGCTCGGGTAAGCTTCTAAATCAATACTAATACAGAGCATATGCTCAATATGCTGTTTATCAGCTTCCTGCATAAAGCAGGAAAAATCATTTTGGTAAGGGGTCAAGTCGAGTTTATCAAGATGACAATGGGAGTCTATTAACATATTTTTCAACAATTTTAAAAATCAAAATAAATAAATTTTTGGGTGCTACCCCCCATAATATGCACAGCCATGGCAATACTTGCATAAACAAACCCTCTTATATAAAAAGGAACATTGCGCCACCGCCTAAATCCTTTTAAAAATAACCTTTCAATCAAGGGTTCTACAAAAACCAACACAATACTAATTGCTACCATAAGCTGCAAATACAATCTTACTTCCGGCACGGCAACACTTTGCTGTAACCCGAGCATTGCTGAACTAATCACCCAAGCATCAGAAAAACTTTCCGCTCTAAAAAATACCCAAGTAAAACAAATGAGAATAAAAGTAAAAGGTACCGAGGTGATAGCAACCATTTGCCGCAAAATGCGTTTTGAATCAAGGTCTATTGCAACGAAAAACGACTTTAAAAGCCGGTGGCCAATCAAGTATGTGCCATGCAAGCCGCCCCAAAAAACAAAATTCCAACCGGCACCATGCCATAAGCCCCCTAATAACATAGTCAAAAGCAAATTAAATGATACGCGACTCGGCGAACAACGTGACCCGCCTAAGGGAATAAAAAGATAATCTCGCAACCAACGCGAAAGCGTCATATGCCAGCGATGCCAAAATTCACTACAATTTTTACTGATATAGGGGTGTTGAAAATTACGTGGTAAACGAATGCCAAACATTCTACCTAGCCCAATCGCCATTTCACTATAGCCCGAAAAATCAAAATAAATTTGTAAGGCAAATGCCACGGTTGCCAGCCAAGCAACCGTAAAATCTAAATTTTCAGGTTGCGCATATAAAGTTTCAACCAACAGTGCTAAATTATCGGCAAATAATGCTTTTTTAATCAACCCACCCGCAAATAATAAGCCACCCGCACGTAAATCAACCCATTTTAGCGGGTGCAATACCTGTAATTGGTCAACCAATTCGCTTGCTCTAGCAATAGGACCTGCAATAAACTGCGGGAAAAAACTCACATAAAGGCACCACTGCCTAAAGGTAATTTTTTCATCCCACTCACCTTTATAAACATCAATCAAAGCACTGAGCATTTGGAAAGTAAAAAAACTAATGCCTAACGGCAATGCCCAGTTTAACCATTCAGGCAATGCTTGCATACTGCCTAGCCCTAATTCAAAATTAACCCATATCCAAGTTTCAATCATTAAGCCTGCATATTTAAACAAGCCTAGCAAAGCGAGATTAGCAACTATGCCTAAGGTCAATATTGCTTTATTGCGCCGCTCTATTAATCGACAATAGATAACATAATTCACCCATAATGAACCGATTAATAAAAACAAATAAATCGGTTTCCAACTGGCATAAAATAGAAAACTGGCAACTAACAAGGTATTGGCACGTTGCACGGGCGTTTTGCACTGACTGTAAATGCCTAGCAGTGCAAATAAAAACAGTATAAAAGAGCTACTACTAAAAATCATATTTTTGACTACCTAGATTCGACCACAGAAGCAATAATTTTTGAGCCAATAAATTAGAAAAGCGCACCGAACCTTTTTTATTTAAATGCCCGGCATTGGCAAATTCATCAGCGACTTTATCTACATTACTGCTAATATCCACTACGGAAACGCCCATAGATAAGAGCTGCTTCTTTATGGCAATATAGGGTTTTGCCTTTGGGTTGTTAGGGTCTAAAAATAATGTACTCCGGTTCAGTAAAGGCGGAAAAAACACGACAACTTGCACATTATGACGTTGCAATACGGCTAGTAATGCAAAAAAATAAGCAGTTACGCGATTATTAGGCGGATTTTGTGCGCCCGCCTCCTGAGCTAATAATTGCTGATTATTTTGAAACTTACCTCGCTCTCCAGGACGAAAGCCATAATTTATTTTAGCTGCCCCGCCCATAGGTTCCACATCTTGAAAACTTGCTTTCATAAAACGCAATAACTTCTCAGGCTCACGTAATTCTTTCAACTGCCCGCCATAACCGAGTAAACGAAAATAACTATGTAACAGTGCTTTAAATTGCTTTTCTTGCAGTAACTTCCCACGGTCAGCAAAAAAAACGCCATATCCTAACGAATCGTCCGCTTGAAAAAGACTTTCATCCAGCCCTAAAACAACGTGTGTTATTGCTTTCTCATTAAATTGCTCTCGCTCCGCTAAACGCTTCACAATACCATATAATATTTCTGCATTTGCTCCAGGGACACCTAAATTAAATGCAGTCATTCCTGTTTTTTGTTGCAGTATCATGGGATCAAAACCATTATCTACCCGACTATTACCAAGTAGCAATAACTGAACAGGAGAATGCTCAATCACGAATACCTTATCCATTAGCCGCCCAGCTGCAAAAACAGAACGATACATTAATAAGAATTTGTCGCTATGTAAAACCAACTCACAGAGCAATAGCAAAACTAAAGCAAAAATAGCTCCACGCCCCTTAGCATTCATACTGCAGACCTATTACGCCTGTCTTGCCTATCACCGGAACGCCTCAAGGAACTATCACTATCTGTTGCAGATATTTCTACGTCAGATTCCAGCCGATGCTTGGCCAGCAATGCTTTTAAAATAACAACCAATGCAACAAGATGGTAATACAAGTCGAAATAAGCCAAGCCTAAAAAAGCACCTGAGGCAGCATAACCTAATAAACTGACCTGTAACATAGCCGCTAAATCGGACATCCAACGTGTCTCTATTGCTTGTTTTGCTTCTTTAATAATTTTTCCACATGATTTCAATGTTACGAAACCTAATAACAAGAATAAGGCCAACCCTATAAAACCATGTTCTCCTAACACCTCAAAATAAACACTGTGCGCATCATGTACATTCTCTGGCTGTGGTGCATATCGAAGAAAAGTAAAATATTGGAAACACTCAAAACCCCAACCCAACATATTCTCCCTCGCCAAATTAAAAGCCATCCACCACGCATTAATCCGCCCCATCGCAGAGCCATCTTGCTCATAAGTTTGGATTGTTCCCATTCTGTCATGCCATGTATCAGGCATAAAGCCAATAATGATGGGTACCAAAATCAGCATCAACAATATCATAGGTACTCTATTTCGGCTCTTAAGCACCAAAAAAAATCCCATACATGCAATACCCACTAAAGCCCCTCGAGATTGTGTTCCAATAACAGCAATGACAGTTAGCCACATTGTCACAAGCAAGCCTAGTCGAAAAAGTGGATGCTCTGTCGTTAAATGTAGATACCTGATTAATGGTATCGTCATAATTAACGCTAAGCCAATTTCGTTATTCCCATAAATAAAAGTCCCACTAGGCCCATAAACAGCATAACTCCCCCCTGTCATGACGGTAAAAATCCCTCCTTTAAACCCATAAAACCCAAGGGATAATGCAATTACCCAGACCATAGCTTGTACTCGCCATTTATCTTGCATAACAATAATGGTCACAAAGGTCATCAACTGTATTTTCCAAACCTTATTCCACTGCGCCCAAGCCAGTTCCTGATAATGTGCATTTAAAGTGGTAATAAACATCCAAATAATAAAGACCATCAAAACACGTAGCTCTATACTCCAAGGAATCTTTTTGGGTTCTTTAGAAAAAAATAAAGCTAATAGAATAAATATGGCGGTAAATTGTGAAAAGGGAAAATCATGCGCAAACCCCCATGAGAGTTTATGGGGATTCATATAAGCCAGCCAGCCCCATAATAAAATACCAATTTGAGGTCGCTTTAGAACATAAGGAAGCGTACCAAAAACAACTAATGTGACAAATAAATCTCTCATGCTGAAAACATTTTTTTGGGAGGTTATATGAAAGTTAAAACAAATAGAAAAAATAGGCTCTGAGCACATCTTAGCCTATCAATACAGATACCTTTATTTACGCTTTAAAGCTACTCAAACACTTAAAAAGTGTGGCAATAAAAATAAACAAACAGCTACTACCAAATGTTTGAGCCAAATGCATATCCAAGAACTGAACATTCGAATAATCCCTAAACCTAATGCACCTTTGCTTTTAGCGACACAATAATTAAGTCCTTTAAATTTTTTTCCCCTGAAACCATAATTCCAGCATCATTAATATCCAGATTAACTCACCATAATAAGCGGCATGTATGCTCTGGTGCATTTTAAGGGTATGTTCAAGAAACTCTACTTTAAAATAAGCGCGCTTTTTTAAGCTCTCAATACTGTCATAAGCTAGCTCTTTTAATGGCTGATAATCTTTTAGCCAAATACCAAAGGGTAAGCCAAACCCATGTTTAGGCTTATTAATAATTTTCTCGGGCAAAAAATCTGCCATGGCGGTTTTATAAAACTTACGCAATGCGTTAGCTTGTAATTTTTCTGCCGAAGGCACTTTGCAAGACAAGTCTATAATCTCTTGGCTTAACAATGGATACCTGACTGTCACCCCAGCCATTTCACACATTTTATTGACTTTCACAAGATCATTATCATGCAAGGTCGTTTTCCAATCCATAAACAACATCCTATTTAGAGTACTCGCCTCTTCCGGCCGCTGATAACACTCTCTTAATATATCTAAAGGTCTTTCGGTATTAATCGACTGCAAAAAATCATCTTGGAAAACATCTGACGCTAAATGTCGATGCAAAAAATTGTAATCTTGCAAACGATCAGGTAACGGCGTATTAGCTTGGTCTATATAACGCTTCGCTTTAAAAAATAATTTTTGTTTCGCTAAACTGCTGGGTAAATGGTTTAAAACACTTTCCATACCTTTACCAATAAAACCTGGCACTTTTTGATAGTAATCAAATACAAGCTGTTGTGCATAACGCTCATTGCCGGCAAAAATTTCATCTCCGCCATCGCCGCCTAACATAACCGCAATACCATTTTCTTGTGCCACTTTCGCACAATAATATGCCGCTAATGCCGATGAATTACCAAAAGGCTCATCATAATAGGCTGCTATATCAGGAATTGCTTTGACCGTATCCTCCGGCGTTAAATAATATTCATGTTGCTGAGTATTAAATTGCTTAACTGCAATATTGGCATATTCAATTTCATCATAGCCTTCAACCGGGAACCCCATGGAAAATGTTTGAGCTTGGCCTGGATAAACTTGACTTAATGCACCGGCAACACTTGAACTATCTAAACCACCGCTTAAAAAAGCGCCGGTAATCTCTGCCCCCTCTGATAGCTTAGCCACGCTGTTTATTAACGCTTGTTGTAATTCATTACCCATATCTGCAACAGAAGTGGACAATGTTTCTTGAAATTGTGGTTGCCAATAGTTGCCAATAGTGAGTTGCCCTGCTTGATAAACCAATATTTGTCCACCTTCCAGCTTTTTTACCTGCTGATAAATCGTATAGGGGCTAGGGCAATGATGATAATAAACATAATCATAAACCGACTGCGAGGAAATATCGCTTTTTATTTCAGGGTGAGCCAGCACGCTATCTGCACTGCATCCAAAAACAATACCGGTATCAGTTGTTGCATAATATAACTGTGTTAAGCCGATAGGGTCGGTGGCTAATATCAATTTTTTGTTATCTGTATCAATCATCACAATGGCCTGTTCAGCCGGATGACTGCTATCTAAAAAATGCTCACTTTGTTGCCGATAACGCTTTACCAAGCTCTCAGCGGCAGCCCCTAATGCAACATGACCCGCATTAATCAATAATAGACTTTTTTCTGCATATATTTTTTGCTGTCCCGCCGCCAATGCATAAAATTCAGAGCTTGCAACACTAACCTCTTTCTGCATATAAGCAGGGGCTTGCGCGACATATTGCTGTAATAAGCGTTTAGCATCTTTGGATGTAATCGTTGTTCCTACCCAACCTGCCAATAAAGTCATTTGTCTTTTATCCTTTGGTTATTACTATAAGGCGAATTATAGTGCTCGATACAAATTCAGCCATTGCATTTTTATATGTTGCCAAGCGTATTGCTGCACTTCAAGAGTGCCATTATCAATTAAGGTGCGATACAACTGCTTATCATTTATTAAACTAATAATAGCCGCCGCCATTTGCTCAGCATTATTGACATCGACCAATAAAGCCGTTTTTTTATCACTCACAATATAAGGTATACCACCCACATTGGTTGTCACAATGGCCACCCCACTCGCCATCGCCTCCAGCACCGAATTCGGCATATTATCCACTGTCGTCGGATTCAGCATAATATCAGCCTCTTGATATAAAGCCGCCACAGCATCAGGCTGCAACTTACCCGTAAAATGGATATTATTTTCCAAACCTAAGTGCCGTACCAATGTTTGTAATTCACCTTTCTGTGGCCCGCTGCCTGCTATACTTAGCTTGATATTAGGAATTGTTTGGCACACAATAGCAAGCGCGTTAATCGCTGTTTCTATGCCATAAATCGCTTCTAAATTGCGCGTAATAATTAAATGTGGATTTTTTACATCTACCGTTTTATGTTGTGTTTTTTTAAAACGCTCTAAATTAATAATATTAGGAATAACTTGCGTAACAAAACCAAACTCGGTGAACACCTGCTGCAAATAACCGGAAGGCACAACAATAGCACTTGCTTTATTCATGGAAGGTGCTACATATTTAATAGATTTTTTAAAATAAGTCCCTGCTTCCCCACCTCTATAATTAATAATCACAGGCGTGTTACGTAAATATGCCACCCAAATAACAGGTGCTGCAAATAATTGCCATGACCAACCGGAGTTAGCCAATACATGTATCACATCCACTTTAGCGGTCAGTTTAAAAACCTCGATAATATAGGCCGTCAATCGCCATAAGGCTCTTACTCCCTGCATTTTGGCCACAAGCTGATTGCTATAGGGTTTATTTGTTTGTACGAAATGAACCTCAATACCCGCTTCTTGTTGTAATAATTGATGAAGCTGCTTTGCTTGATTCGCCATACCCCCATAAGGTGGCGGCAAAGGCCCGATTAGACCAATCTGTCGTGTCATAGGAATTTCTGTAATCAATTATGATAATAATGAGGCATAGACTTGTTTATAATTGCCAACACTCTGCGGCCAATTTCTCTCTTGTTCAACATAACGCTTCCCCGCTTGCCGCATTGCATCCCAAATTTCAGGGTGGCTTAACAAACCCAAAACACGAGTTGCCAACGAATGTGCATCATTCGCTTTAAATAATACGCCATTTTCCTGATCTGTTATCAGTTCCTTATGCCCACCAACATCCGAAGCTACCACAAGCCGGCCTTGCGCCATCGCCTCCAAAGGCTTAAGAGGCGTTACCAAATCAGTTAAGCGCATGGATAACCTAGGGTAAACAAATATATCCACCTGATTATAATAATCTTGTACCACATCATGTGAAACTCGCCCTGTAAAAATCACATAATCGTCTAATTTTAATTGCTTAACCTTCTCTTTAATCAGCGACTCCTGCGGGCCGCCGCCCACTAATAGCAAACACACATTCGGAGCTTGCTTTATAATTTCAGGTAAAGCATCCAGCATTAAGGGAATCCCTTCATAAGCATAAAAAGAGCCGATAAACCCCAGCACTGTCTTTCCTTGTAAACCAAGTTTATGTTTTAAATCAGTATCGGCAACTTGTCCAAAGGTAAATTTTTCAATATTCACTGCATTAGGAATAATGGTGATTTTCGCCTCATCAACACCACGCCCAATAATATCTTGCTTTAGCCCATTACAAATACAGGTAACTGCTTGTGCTTTTTTAAAGACATAGGTTTCCAATGCCTTGGTAAGGCGATAACGCAAACTTCCTGCTGTTGTCGTACCATGATCAACAGCCGCATCTTCCCAAAAGGCACGGCATTCATAAACAACGGGGATATGATATTTTTTGCCGGCTCGCAGTGCCGCCAGACCGTTCAATACAGGAGAATGTGCATGTAATATATCAGGTTGCACCTCAGCAATCACTTCCCCTAAACGCTCGCTTAAACTACTCACTATCGCCCATTGGTTAACGATTGGGAGCTTGGATAATAAGCCTTGCGGCGACTCTGTTCGATAAAAACACAAGCCATCAACCTCTTCAACTGATTGCTTAGCCCCCATATGCTTAGCCGATGTAATATGAAAAGTTTGCCAACCTAATACGCTTTGCTGCTCTAAAATTGCCCGAGTACGGAAAGTATAACCACTATGCAAAGGAATAGAATGATCCAAAATATGTAAAATTTTCATTCGCCACCAATAAAATTCAAATATGAGTCAGTTCAAAAGAGACTAACATTATTTTTTATAAAAAACAGATACAAAGCACACTTTGCTAACATGCTTACCCTTAATCATTGATTAGCTTGTAGGCGACTTTTACTTTTTTTCAATAAATGTGGTATCAATAAAGTAAGCGGCATACGTAAATAATGCGAGCGCAAATAAAGCAGCCACCGAATAAAAGCCACTTTTTTTTGAGGATAATCAGGGTTTTCAGGCAATAAAGCTAAAGGCACACAATATGCCATAAATACCCTTACTCCATATAAAGGGCGGCCTTTGCTAGCAACTAACACATCCGTCGGTATCTCGGTATTAAATAATTGCTTAGAAAAATACATTGCATAATATAGCGGCCTCTGCAACTCCAACTCCACAGCCCGTTTTTCCAATTTTTTCCAAAACTGCACATCTTGCGAACTAAACAAACTGAACAGCTCATGTAAATCCAAAAGGTCTCGCAGGTCACTCGCGTTCAATTCAGCATCATAAAATAAATGCACAGCACTATGTAATAGCATATCGTAAGTGGATAATACTTTACAATCATAGCCTGCTACTGCCACTGCACCGGCAAATAATCGGCGTGGGTCAGGATGCAATCGGCTAGTTAACGGCAAAATGGTATGATGAATATCCACTTCAATAAACCGTTCATGATGACGCAATGCCGGAATTTCATGCATCCAATTACGATAGTATTGTTGGTCATACTCATCATGCTGAGTCGTCTGCCAGCCATGTGCTAATAAATGCTTTTCAACGCGTGCAATATCTTGCTTAGGGACTAATATATCAATATCCGCAAGTAACCGCCCCACCGACATATGCAAGCCTTGTAAAATATAAGCCCCGCCTTTTAACACAATGACATCAATATCCAACTCAGCAAGTACCTTATTAAGGCGGTTTAATTCCCATAGCACTAATTTCTTACGGTAATCAGCCAACCGCTGAGCCGCTTGAAAATTTTCCGCAACCTTAGCAGGAATTTTCAAATCGGGATGTGTCAGTTCAATACGGGCTGCAAAACTAGCTAATAACTTATTTGCTCTCAGCATACGCACCAACAACTCCCACTCTTGAATAGATAATTGTGCGAGCGTGGCAGGCGTAGTAAAGGCAGATAATAATAGTTGCCGACTTTTTTTCCCTGAGTAATGATGCATCATTTTATTGAGACACCATACCATCAAGGCGTGCAATAACATGGTCTAAATCAGAATAAGTCAAATTAAAGCATATACATGAATTAACAATGTCCGTGAGTCTCTCAAACCCCGTTCTCCCCATAACTTCATAATTAAACGCATTAGAGGCTAGCTTTAAAAAAGCGTAATGTGGTAAGACTTCTTCTAAAACTGTTTGACTATCTGCTTGATATTGAGGAAAGACAACAAAGGCAGGTTTAACCAACTGCTTACACCGTTCAGCACTATCAGTTGACGGCTGGCAATGCGCAACAGTCCCTTTACGGGTCTTAGGAAATAAAGGCCCTAACACGACAGAAGGCTCAAAATCTTGAATCACTTGAATGGAAGCATTTTTAAGTGGTATCGGCCTTGGCATTGCTTGCAATAAGCCGCCCTCTGCTCTGACCAAGCCAAATTCATCTGATAATAAACGCCAACCTCGTAAGGCTAATGCTGCGCTTAACGTACTTTTTCCCGAACCTGGCAATGCCGGAAAAATAATCGCCTTGCCGTTTTTTTCCACAGCTCCAGCATGTAACATGAGGTGATGATGGCCTTGTTTAGCAATACACCAATTTAATCCCCACTCAAACAATGGTAAAGCATGGCTAACCGGAAAAGGGTCAAAGGGTTTGGCACCATTAATACTAAATACAATTTGTGCTTGCATCCAACGCCGATAATTTACCGGCCGTTGCATATCAATATGGAAATCAATAAATTGCCCTTCAACGACTTGAAAATCTTGATACAGCAAGGCCAATGCCTGCAAAAAATCGTTTTCCCGACTACGCAACCTAACGACACACATCCCAAAGTCAATACACAAACCTGCACGGCTATGCGCTGCTTTCAACAACTGCCTAAACGGTATATCCTTAATTTTCACAATTAACCGCTGTGATTAAACCTAAATTATCAAACTCAATTATTAATTGAGATAGTTGTTGTTGCAGTGCACCTTTATCGCCTACCTCAAAAATAGAGCATATCTTATCGCTTAATGAGATAAGTGTTTCAGGTGATTTTTGTAATAATGTCAAAACCTCAATGGCTAACTCATTAATATAATGTGTCTCACCTGAAAGGTCATTATAAACTACGGCGT
Source organism: Methylomonas sp. (assembly GCA_026989715.1). Lineage (GTDB taxonomy): Bacteria > Pseudomonadota > Gammaproteobacteria > Methylococcales > Methylomonadaceae > Methyloprofundus. The sequence goes on along the minus strand of JALSIU010000199.1, from coordinate 1,561 downwards.
GCTCACCCCATATTTCAATGCTAAGTGCTTGTGTTTTAGGAACTTCCCAGGCCATATAGGACAACAACTAAAATTGTAACCCGTTAGCACTCGCATCAGGAGAAGCGGATGCCCAACATGATGCCGTGATATAAGGAAGCCCTGGGTTACCATTTTGACCATCTACTGCATTCCCTAAATCAATAGCAGTACCGGAATTTGTCATTATAGCTAAAACAAAACAGGTGCTTTCAGTATAGGTATAAACAGGCGATGTTGTTCCCACTAGTTGCATCGTTGCAGGAATTGTTGCAGGGAGCACTTCCTCATATTTATTACCCGAAGATGTCGCTGACAAATAATCTTCTGCCCTCCACTCATTTGCTATAAAGGGGTCAGGATAAACTCTTACACCATTACTTAAATCTCTACAAAGCGTCTCCTGTCGCAACCAAATATCATTAGTATCTGCAGCCACCCGAAGATTAGCCCCTCCTGCTATGGCATTATCCTGAATATTACACATTTCCGCACTGGTCAGCGCAAAAGCGGCTCCACTTCTTAAGGTTAATACTGCTGGTACAGCACCTACTGCTCCTTTAACAAAGAGCCGTCTTTTATCCGATACTTTTTTATCAGCTACATTAAGCTGTTGCTTATTTTCGTTCATTTTTCTGTCCTGAGTTACATTGTATTAATAGCACTATTCTTAAAAAGAATGATAATAACATAAATGAATTCTATTTCGACTAAAAAGTCAAGGTCAATTAATGGCTATGGGTCAAAAATGAATTAAACATTAACAATGACCAAATGGTGGTACTGTAATCACGCAAACCACTTTGATGCTGGTCAACTACCTTAGCCAAATATTGCTGCTCAAATAACCCACAATCGGACATTGTCTCACCTAATAAAGCAGTATGCACCTGTTCTTGTAGCGGCCCTCTAAACCAACTTGCCAAGGGAACTGCAAAACCCATTTTAGGGCGATATAAAATATCATTCGGCAAATAAGGTTCCAGTGCTTTTTTAAAGAGATATTTCCCTTCTTTTTTATGTAATTTTAAATCAGGGGGCAATTTAGCAATCCAGTCAACTAACTCATGATCCAATAGTGGTACTCGTACCTCTAAAGCATGCGCCATACTCGCCCTATCAACCTTAGTTAAAATATCCCCAGGTAAATAGGTTTTAATATCCAAGTATTGTACTAGAGACTGAGCATCACCACTAGGTGCATTTTGCAGATGCTTCCTAAAAACTTCTACCGACTGATAACCCTGTAACTCACTTTTTAATTGCTTACTAAACAAAGAAGCACGAATAGCATTAGAATTAACCGATACACTATGTAAATAGCCCTCAATAGAATCACGCCCTATTGATTCAAAGGTAGATTTAGCTCGCAAAACTCTAGGTGCCCAATCGGCTTTAGGGTAGACATTCCCCATAAAACCAAACAATGGCTTACGTAGCGCATCCGGCATAATCGAACGCATACGTTCTTCATAAGTATGCCAACGATAACGACGATAACCGGCCAAGTTTTCATCGCCACCATCACCGGACAATACCACCG
>JALSIU010000198.1 GCA_026989715.1 Methylomonas sp. | reverse complement strand
GCTCAACGGGTTTATGCTGATGCTTTGCCATTTGTTCAACGGCTTGGCTTAGTTCGTTATCTAAGTTTATATTGATCATTTTTAAACCTCTTCAAGTTGGCGGTGGTTTAACCTGTTTTCTTTCTGAATGGTATTATATTTAACTGCGTATTGCCCTTGCATACCTCCATAAAGTCGGCTAATGCCTGCAATGCTTTGGCGCGTTCGTCATAGTAATCATATTGGTTATAAATACCCTCAACGCCTTTTATTTTGTGATTAAGGCATCGTTCCCCAATATGAGGGGGAAAGCCCAATGCTTCAATATGGGTTCTGGCTGTGCGTCTAAAATCGTGGATAGTGAAAGCCTCGGTATTAGGTAAGCAATTCAGGACTTTTTTTAGTGCCACATTAAGGGTGGACTCGCTTATATAAGGTAGTCGCCTATCCTGTGCTTTTCTGGCTGGTAATATCCACTCACTTTCTTCTGTTAAGCTCATAAGGTCGGTTAGTAGGCTTACCGCTTGAGTTGATAAAGGTATTTTTATCAATGTTCCTGTTTTACTACTCACCAAGCTCCATACTCCATCCTTTAGGTTAAAGTCCTCGCGCCTAGCTTGGCATAATTCATTTTTACGCACACCAAGAATAAGTAGTAAGTGGATAGTTATTTGATTGACTTGTGAAAATCCTTTCGCTTTTCGCATCGCTTCAAAAAATAAGATTAATTCCTCGTGGCTTAAGGCTCTTTCCCTTGCTTTCTCTCTGCCGCCTGCGTCCGCTGTATTAAATGCTGAGGCTGGGTTATATCTGACAATATGCCGCTTAATCGCATAATCAAACATCTTTTTTAATATTCTTAGTACGTCATTGGCAACGGTAGGCGCACCACGAGAAACCACGGTTTTTAATATTTCGTCTATGTGCATAGGCTTAACATCATCAACCGCCATATTGCCTATATAGGGCTTTATATCCTTTTCTATCTTGGCGCGTATTATATTTGGGTGCTTCCAGTTTCCTAATATCTGATCGTTAAAATATTTATCGGCTAATTGTCCAGCTGTGAAAGTGTTTTCTTTTGCTTGAATTTTAGCTACTGCCTCAGATTTTCGGGCTTGCTTCTCGCTGGCTACGTCATGCCCTAAAGAAACTAACGCTTTTAGTTCCTTACATTGCTTTCTAGCGTCCGCTAATGACATATCGCCATAACTGCCGATTTTCATTTTTTGCTGTTTACCTGAAAATCTGTACCTAAATATAAAGACTGGGGTAGTAAAGGTTTTACGATAACTTAAATACAAGCCGCCCCCGTCACTTTTACCCTCAAAGTGAACCTTGTTTTTTATCCAGCTCTTAATCTGTATATCTGATAAATTCGCCATGTGCCCCCCGTGTACCAAGCCTATTAGAAGTGTGTACCACTAAATTTGTACCAAATATTCTTTTGGTACACACCTTGGTACACGTTTATTATGCGTTTATATAACACTTGGTACAACCCTATGACACAAAGAAATGATAAGAAGTTAGGTATAATAGGGGCTGTGGGGCTTTATGGGATGTATAACACATTACTCTATATTCTGTATCTGCTCACGCATTTGCTCGATGAGTACTTTAAGCTCTATAGAAATGCCGGTCATTTCTTTATCTACCGATTTAGAACCGAGCGTATTGGCTTCCCGATTCATTTCTTGCATGAGAAAATCTAAGCGTCGACCGATGGGCTCGTGTAAGGCTAAAATGCGTAAAACTTCATGGATGTGAGTTTCCAAACGGTCTAGCTCTTCATCTACATCTAATTTTTGGGTCAGTAAAACCATTTCTTGTTCTACGCGGTCATAATCCGGATTAGCCACTAATTCGGCAATATGGTGCTTAAGCTTTGAACGTAAATGGGATAAAACGATTGGTAGTCGAGCTTTAGCTTGAGCAACATATTTTTGCATGCTGGTGCAGCGGTGGCTAATTAGCTTTTCCAATTCTGCGCCTTCGCGTTGTCGTGCGGCAATTAGTTTATCCGTTGCGGCTTGTATGAGTTCGACTAAGGCTTTTTGTAGTAGCTCTTTATCGCTAGCCGCTTCTTTTTGAATGCCTGGAAAGCTCAGTATATCTAACGCGGTAAAAGGCGCGGGATTAGTCATCAGTTGTTCAATGGCTTGCGTACTGCTGAGTAGTGCCTGTACTGCGACCATATCAACGCTGAGTACTTGCTCGCTTAAGTGGTGCTTTTTAAAGCTAAGGTTGCATTCGATTTTACCGCGCTTTAATTTTTTATTAATGGTTAAGCGGATAATATCTTCTGCAAAGCGAAAGCGTTCAGGTGTTTTGATGGTAATATCGCAGTAACGGTGATTGACAGAGCGTAATTCGCAGTTAATGGCAATGTTGTCAACTTTAACTTCGCTACTGGCGAAAGCGGTCATACTATAGGTCATTAGCTTTTTCCTGAGAAGAAGTGTTGTAATAAGGTTTCGGCATCGGCCATGCCTTTTTCTAAATTTTTAAGGATGTCCGACATAGTAATTTCATCTGCGCCTTTGCCTGCTGCCCAATTGGCAATGACGGCGCAACAGGCATAAGGTATTTCCAGTTCTTTTGCCAAGGCTGCTTCCGGCATGCCTGTCATTCCCACTAAGTCACAGCCATCGCGTTGCA
>JALSIU010000197.1 GCA_026989715.1 Methylomonas sp. | reverse complement strand
AGCGGCCGTTTCAGCTACCGACTTGCCTGCTTTGGCCTATACCAATATCAGCAAAGGGCTGGCAATGGGATTGTCTTTTTTTCAACAACAAACCACACAAACAGGGGCGCGTATTATTTTGTTGGTTTCAGATGGCGCGGCAGTGATTGACCCGGACAGTGAACAAAAAATAAGGCACTGGGTACAACAAATGAATATCCGCTTGTATTGGATTTTTATGCGTAGTCAAAATAGCCCCGGTCTGTATGAAAAACCGGCAGACCCGCGTGATGATAATGCCGGTGCAATGCCTGAGCGGTATTTACATCTATTTTTTAATAGCTTAAATATTCCTTATAAAGCCTATCAAGCAGAAACGCCGGGTGCTGTGCAAGCGGCCATTAATGAAATCAATAAGCTCGAAAATATGCCCTTGCATTATGTGGAAAATATTCCTAAACAAGACTTGGCAACCCATTGTTATCTACTGGCGACACTGTTTATCAGTCTCTTGTGGGGGCTAAAAATAATGGAGGTACGACCGTGATAAAAAAACTGCGTCATGTGAGCTATTGGGGGCTATTGGCCTTTGCTTTGGCGGGTGTTTTACAAGGCAGTTACACGTTGTACCAAATTGCCCGTACGAATCAATTAATCGAGCAATTACAGCAAGGCAAAGAGATTGATGCGGCACAAAGCCGGCAACTTAGCCCCGAACTGCAACTAGCACGGGCAAGTTATCTGAAAAGCAAGCAACGCTATACAGAAGCACAGGCTATTTTTAGCCGGCTTATTAATCGAGGAACACGCCAAATACAGGCAATGAGTCGTTATAATCTGGGCAATACCTATTTGGTGCAAGCAATCGAATTGGCCGAAAATTTACAAATTAATGAAGCCACCGCACTGGCCTCATTAGCCAAACAAGCTTATCGGCAAGCACTTGCATTAGATAGCCAATATTGGGATGCAAAATATAATTTGGAAGTCGCATTGCGCCTATTGCCGGAAATGGAGCGTGTCGTCATGGACAAAGATGAACCCGTGGCACAGGAAAAAGCTAAGTTATGGGCGACAGTGCCCGGTTTCCCGCGTGGTTTACCCTAAGAGGTGCGTATGAACCTTAGCCGTTTACGACAACATTTGCGCGATTATCGCTTCTATTGCCTAAGCTTGGCTTTAGTGGCTATGCTGGCTTTATTTGTGCGCCCTGAAGCCATGCAACACCGCCCTGTTTATCATTTTACCTTTATTATTGATATCACCCGCAGCATGAATGCGCGGGATTATTTATTGCAAGATGAGGCTCTCAGTCGGCTAGATTATATCAAACAGGTATTGCAGGCCGTGGTGACGAAATTGCCTTGTCAATCTAAAGTCGGATTAGGCGTTTTTACCGAACGAAAAACCACATTACTCTTTCAGCCTATTGAAGTTTGCTCCTCATGGGGGGAAATTGAAAGTACAATCAAAGCCATTGATTGGCGGATGGCTTGGGCGGCAGATAGTCGTATTGCCAAAGGCATTGCCGACATCATACAACAAAAACAAACAATACCGGATGAGCACAGTCACATTATCTTTTTCACTGATGGGCAAGAAGCACCGCCTATCAATCCACGCTATAAAACAGATTTTAGTGATATAAAAACAACATTTAAAGGCATGCTTGTTGGGGTCGGCGGTTTACAGAATGTGCCGATACCCAAGTATGACAGCCAAGGCCGACAACAAGGTGTATATCAGCCGGACGATGTGCCGCAACGCTCCACATTTGGCTTACCGCCGACTTCTTCCGTACCGGTCGATGGCTATAATGCCCGCAATGCACCTTTTGGCCGTGCCAAAGCCCGTGGCGACCAACATTTAACGCGTTTATATGAGCCTTATTTACAACAGCTCAGCAAAGATCTGGATTGGTCATACCTGCGTTTAGAAAGTGCGGAACAGCTTAGCGGTGCTTTATTAATACCCCGATTTGCTGAAAAAAAACGTGTGTGGGTTGATATGCGTCGCTATCCGGCGGGTATTGCATTGTTATTATTAAGTGCTGTGTATATGCGCCGGTGGAAAATACGTGTACCAGCCAAGTCATTAAGTACAATACATCAACAACGCGATGAACTTTGATAAAAAATTGACCTTCAAAAATGAGCTACGCTTCCCGCGCTCAGGTGAGGTGTTTTGTTATATTTTGTAAGCTCATTCAAAATAAACAATAATGAGATTATATAAATCCTAATAAATAAGTACTCTTAAGTGAACTTACTAGTTTTATTGGAGTGATAACGTAACATTTTTTATTAAAGTGCAAATATGCTGGGATTGGAATTAATTGCTTTTTCTAAGCTGCCTGTGCGGCAGTGAACAAGCTGTTAAAAAAATGGTGGATTCAATCAAATTTCTAAGCTGCCTGTGCGGCAGTGAACTTGAACGCGCAGAACCAACCGAACAACCAAAATTTCTAAGCTGCCTGTGCGGCAGTGAACAAAATTTGGATGTTTGCGCAATGGAGACCATTTTTCTAAGCTGCCTGTGCGGCAGTGAACGGGGGGCGGGTATTATTGCTCGGGCTCTTCCTTTTCTAAGCTGCCTGTGCGGCAGTGAACACGCTAATGCGTTCTGGCGGCCGTATCATTGATTTCTAAGCTGCCTGTGCGG
>JALSIU010000196.1 GCA_026989715.1 Methylomonas sp. | reverse complement strand
ACAACAGGTATTGGCCAGTCTACCCGAAAAAATGGCTCAAGATACTCACTTTAATATATCGGCTGAGCAAATTGCTACAGCAGAGGCGCAATTAAAAGCAAAACCACATGGCTTACGAATATTCTGAATTAGTTGCACAGGCTAAAAACTGGGCAAACAATGTACTCACACAGGCTTGGGCGACTGAATCCGAGTTAAAAAATTTATTGGAATACGAAGCGCGTACACCGGATACTTTATTTGCTGATACCACAACGGCACGTCCTTTAATCGTCGCTTTTTTAGGCGGAACCGGTGTCGGTAAAAGTACCTTATTAAATCGTTTGGCAGGCAAAGCCGTTGCGCGGACAGGTGTTATTCGTCCAACTTCTAAGGAAGTCACTTTATTTCATCATACCAGCGTTAAAATTGCACAGTTGCCTAAGAATTTACCGGTTGAAAAAATAAAAATTGCCTTACATACAGAAGAGAGCAAAAAAGATGTTATCTGGATAGATATGCCGGATTTCGATAGTACTGAGAAAAGTAATCAAGGCTTGGTGTTAGAGTGGGTGCCGCATATTGATATTTTGGTTTATGTGGTAAGTCCCGAGCGTTATCGTGATAATAAAACTTGGCAATTATTATTAGCAGAAGGCGGCAAGCATGCTTGGGTTTTTGTACTAAACCAAGCGGATCGTGCGCAAGCTGAGCAGTACCAAGATTTCATCAAGCAGTTAGAAAAAGCGGGCTTTAAAGAACCGTTGGTTTATCAAACCAGTTGTGTCGAACATAAAGACGCTGGACAAATTGATGAATTTGATGCCTTACAAACAACGATTCAATCTTTAGCCAATAAAAATTCGATTGCTCAGTTAGAAGCAAGAGGTTTACACGCGCGTAAACAAGAGCTGAGTCATGCACTGACAGCAGGTGTTTTGCACTTAGGGCCTGCTGATGTAAGTGAGGCTTTAATGCAATTTTGGCAAAGCCGGTTTCAGGAATTAGACGCACTATTAACTGACACGATGGCACTGCCTATGCAACAATTGGCAGAGCATTATGCAACGCATACAGGGGATGTATCGGCCAAAAAGATAGCACATAATATTGTACCGGCGATACAGCATAAGCTTTGGGATGAATGGGCGCAATCTCGCTTTGAAGATGCGTTAGGACAATTAGTTTATCATGCAGATAAACTACATTTGCCTGTGCCTCCCCTCAAACAAGCTATCTTACCTTTGCGTACTGAAGCGGAAAAAATTATTGAACAAAAAACACTACCGGCTGTCCGTAAAGCATTAATTAAGCCCGGCAATGTTGTACAGCGGGTGGTGATAAGTATTGCCGGTTTTTTGGAAGTCGTATTACCTATTGTGGCCATGACTTGGGTCGGTTACCAAGTTTTTACCGAGTTTTATGAGAGTAGTTTGGCGCAAGTACCACATTACTTAGGGGTAGATTTTGCTATCAATAGTGTTTTATTGGTTGCTATTGCATGGTTATTTCCTTGGTTTATTAAGAAAAAACTTAAACCATCCATAGAAAAGGCAGCCCTAAAAGGCTTAAAGCGCGGCTTTGCCATTGCATTGCAAACGCTTGAATTTGAAGTGCTGGAAGCCATTAAGCAAAATATTCAACATCAGGAAGCCTTACGCGCAGAAGCGCAGAGGATTATTGATGCTTGCAATGAGGTGGAGCAGATCGCCGATGTATCGGCAAATAAGCCTTTAGAGCGGATGCTGCTTTAACGGAGAAAACTCAATTCCACGAGTTAACATTTTAATGATACGCTACAGCCATTAAAATTAAATTTTCATATTTATTATTGCAATTACCCTATTTATAATAATGGAAACATTGGAATATAAAACTGTGATAGTATTTGAAAATTTTATAATGCAGAATAGAAGATTATGACTACATTTGATGTGTTTATAAAAGGGATACGGCCAGATCATTTAGGTAAATCCGAGTCGGTCATACAAGAGGCAAGCCGCTACTTGAACATTGAAAGGCAAAAAATAGAAGAGATGAGCAATGCACCTTCTCCGAGTTGCATATTTCGAGGCCTTTCTGAACAACAAGCACAAGAACATCAAGCAAACCTATATACAATTGGTATTATCTGTCTTTATAAACCTGGTAAGCAGGCGGCGGGACTGTCTTTGGTTGCAGTTGATATTGATGATGATGGGGCAAATATGAGTGCTTGCCCTAAATGTGAACAACCCCTAATACTTACAAATGGAGAAACTCCGAAAACATGTAGCGCGTGTGGCGTGTTGATTGAAAAATATATAGAAATACAAAAAAGAGAAGAGCAAAAAGAAGAAATCAGGCAACGCTTGCTGAAATCACAAAATTCAAAAAAAGCATTGGAAGCTAAAGAACGTCAGAAGCAGTTGCAAGAAAAATTAAAAAAAGAGTTGGAAGAAGAGATTTTAGATGAAAACCCTGAATTAAAAGAGAATAAATCTAAATTACCAATTATTATAGGTCTGGGCTTAGTTACGCTCGTTGGGGGTGTTGTCTTTTTTATCGCATCAGATTCAACAAATAATGCACCTGCTGCAAATATGGCGACTGAATCTGGCAACTTGCCAAATAGTGCCACAGTACAGGCCACATCTACTCCACCGCAAACATCACAAGAAGCGCTACA
>JALSIU010000195.1 GCA_026989715.1 Methylomonas sp. | reverse complement strand
TACTTACAACGCGCTGAGATTGAACCGGAGTTAATAGTCGAAGGACAACTTTCTAGAATGGTGGGGTTGACATTAGAGGCCATTGGTTGTCGCGCGGCGATTGGTTCACGTTGCAAAGTAGAAAGTAAAACAGGGCAGTTTATTGAGGCGGAAGTGGTTGGGTTTGCCGGCGATCGTATTTTTTTAATGCCTTCCGGTAATCCTTATGGATTGGAGCCGGGCTGTCGCGTGATTCCATTAGGGGACCATAGTCTTGCGAAAGTCGGTTTTGGTTTATTAGGGCGTGTTTTAGACGGTGCCGGCAAGCCCTTAGATGCTAAAGGGTCATTAAAGACTGAGGCAAAATATTCCCTCTCCGGTACAGCCATTAATCCGCTGACGCGTAAGCCGATACGAGATACATTAGATGTGGGCATTCGTGCCATTAATGCGATATTGAGTGTTGGTCGTGGGCAGCGTATGGGATTATTTGCCGGTACCGGTGTGGGGAAAAGTATTCTGTTGGGTATGATGACTAAATTTACAAGTGCCGATGTGGTTGTGGTGGGTTTGGTCGGTGAGCGGGGACGTGAGGTCAATGAATTTGTTTTAAAGATATTGGGTGAGGAAGGTATGGCACGTGCTGTTGTTGTGGCAACGCCTGCAGATGATCCACCCTTGATGCGAGTACATGGAGCGATGTTGGCAACCAGTATTGCTGAGTATTTTCGTGATCAAGGTTTAGATGTCTTGTTATTGATGGATTCTTTAACCCGCTTTGCACAAGCGCATCGCGAAATTGCGCTTGCAATTGATGAGCCGCCCGCTACGAAGGGCTATCCACCTTCCGTATTTGCAAAGTTACCCAGTTTGGTTGAGCGTGCAGGTAATGCTGATGAAGGTGGTGGTTCGATTACTGCTTTTTATACGGTATTAACGGAAGGGGATGATAATAATGACCCCGTTGCGGATTCGGCACGGGGTGTTTTAGATGGACATATTGTTTTAGCGCGTAGTTTGGCAGAAGCAGGACATTTTCCGGCAATTGATATAGAAGCGTCCATTAGTCGCGTGATGCCGGATGTAGTTGATGAGCAACACATGCATCAGGCGCGTGAGTTGCGTCGTTTGTATTCCTTGTATCAGCAGAATAAAGATTTAATCAGTGTCGGGGCTTATCAGCAAGGATCCGATGTGCGTATTGACCAAGCGATTGCTAAAAATCCGGCTATTCTCGAGTTTTTACAGCAAAGCATGTTTGAATCAGTTGATTTAAGCCGTAGTTTGAGTGAATTAGATAATTTATTAGCGACATAAGAGATTTATGAAGAAATCGCAGCGTTTACAAGTACTTGTGGATTTAAAATCCAACCAGGAAAAAAAATATTTGGATGCTTTAGGAATGGCACAAAGTAAAAAACAACAAAAAGAAGCCCAGTTAAAAAATTTAAAGGATTATCAGCAAGATTATTTACAACAGCATGAGCAGACTCTTAAAAAAGGGCTTTCGGTGATTAAATTAATGGAATTTCGTGCTTTTATGGAAAAAATGGATAAAGCGATTGCCGGTGAAGAACAGTCATTAATTCATATTGCGCAGGAAATAGCCGATTTAAGAAAAAATTGGGAAGTAGCACATATCACCACAAAAAATATGCAAAAAGTACAGAATAACGCACATATGCATGAGTTGAAGGCCGCTGAAAAAAAAGAACAATTAGAGCAGGATGAGCGCGCGGGGCGATGTTTAAATAAAGGTGGTATGGATTGTGCTTGATAATTGAATATACATGACAATAAAAGTCAATGGCTAATGAGAGGAGCAGAGGATGAGCGCAAGTATTTTAAATGGTATATCAGCTACTGTTTCGGGCAGTGTGACAGAAGGCTCGGTGACTGTTAGCACAGAGCAGAGTGAATCAGGTGCGGAGTTTGCAAGCTCTTTGAATGCGCAAGTACAAGAGCAAGAAGAAGGGCTTCAGGCTATCGAAAAGATAACGCCACTCGCTTCTGAGTCAGAGACGGTGTTAAATAAAATAGCAGATTTATTGAGTGCGCAGGATAGGCAAAGTGTTGCCGCCTTATTGGGTAAATCATTGCCTAGTTTGCCGAAAAATAGCCAAATACAAGAGATTGACCTTGATGAAACGATGGCTGCCTTACAAGATATATTGGGTAGCCTTGATGCTGTGAAGATGGCTGATGGCGTTGAGGCGCAAAATTTAATAGATGCAGAACTTTCCTCTGTCGTGGATAAGCCTATTGAGCCTAAACTGGTGGTTGATGCTGATATTGCTTCACAATTAGGTATTAATGTGCCTGTAGAGACTCCGAATAAAGTATCTGTTACCCAAGATCAATTAGATTTTCTCTCTGATGGTAATGATACGGTTGATGCGATGGATGCAGCATCATTAATATCGACGCTTAAGCAGAATACTTTAACTCCGGCCAGTCCTGATGTAGTGAATATTCAGCCGCTTGCCGGCAATGCTAGCGCGGTGTTACCGCAAGCCTTAAAGCAAGAGCAGGCTCGCTTGGAAAAAATGCCTATTATACAAACTGCAGTTATTGAAGGTGAAAGCAATGATGGCTTAGATTCTGGGAGTATAATGCGTGAAAATTTACTCAAGTTGGGGAGTCGTACTGCTGAAACAGCAACAGTAATTGACAATATAGCGGC
>JALSIU010000194.1 GCA_026989715.1 Methylomonas sp. | reverse complement strand
AGCCCGCTATGTTTAGTAAATCACTATACTTCAAGCAAGATAAACATCATGACTAAAGTAGAAAAAAACTGTTGTTGCCATAATGCGCCAACAGACAGTCAATCACATACAGACTCTATACCGCTTACGGGTATGACCTTTAAAATAGAAGGGCTCGATTGTGTGGAAGAAGTCACTATTTTAAAGGCTGAAGTTGGGCCTTTAGTTGGAGGCAGCGATAAGCTTATTTTTGATGTGATTAATGGTCGTATGACGATTGATACAGGTGCAACGCCGGTCAGTGCAAAAAAAATTATTAAAGCTGTGGCTGCTACCGGTATGCAAGCCACTCGTTGGCAGTCGGGAAAGGGGAAAATTGATGTCACACAACGGCAACGTTCACAAACGATTTATGCCACACTCAGTGGTTTATGTATTATCGCTGGGATATTGATACATATTACGTTTGCAGAAGGATTTTCTGATTTACAGCGATTATTAGCTTCACCTGATGCTTGGACTTATTCATGGCAGGCATCAGTCACCTATCTTAAAGATTTGCTGAATGCGCATAGCGCACAAGCCATCCCTATGGCTGAAAAAGCAGCTTATAGCCTTGCCATTGTATTCGGCGTGCGGCACGTTATCGTTAAAGCATTTTATGCTTTGAAGCGATTGCGTGCTGATATGAATCTACTGATGTTGGTTGCCATTATTGGCGCAGTGGTGATTAATGAATGGTTTGAAGCGGCGGCAGTGAGTTTCTTATTTTCTCTGTCATTGGCGATTGAAAGCTGGAGTATTGGTCGTGCCCGACATGCGGTGGAGGCATTACTTGATTTAGCACCTGCAACGGTCTCCGTTAAACAGGCGGATGGGCAGGAAATGGATATGAATGCGGCTGATGTGCGTGTCGGTACGGTCTTTGTGGTTAAGCCTGGCGAAAAAATACCATTAGATGGCAAAGTGCTTAAAGGGGTTAGCTCAGTCAATCAAGCACCGATTACCGGAGAAAGTATTCCTGTGATGAAACAACAGGGTGATGACGTGTTTGCCGGTAGTATTAATGGTGAGGCGGTCTTAGAGGTTAGAACCACTAAAATAGCCTCTGATACCACGCTCGCGCAGATTATTAGAATGGTTGAAGAGGCGCATAGTAAACGTGCGGAAGCAGAGCAGTGGGTGGAGAGGTTTGCGCGTATTTATACCCCGATTGTGATGTTTTTGGCCTTAGCTGTCTTTATTATCCCGCCATTATTTTTTGCCGGTATTTGGCAGGTATGGCTGTATAAGGCACTGGTATTATTAGTGATTGCATGCCCCTGTGCGCTGGTAATTTCAACACCGGTAAGTATTGTTGCGGCATTAGCCTGTGCCGCTCGGCAGGGTATTTTAATAAAAGGCGGTATTTATATTGAAGCCCCTGCGCATCTTAAAGCGATTGCGTTTGATAAAACGGGGACATTAACGTGTGGTAAGCCGGAAGTGACGGGACTTTATCCTTTTAACGGTCATACGCCAGAGGCGTTGTTAAGCCGAGCGGCTGCATTAGAATCACGTAGCCATCACCCACTGGCAAAGGCGATTCTAAATTATAGTGAAAAACTGGGTATTGAGATTGCTCATGCAGATAATGTTATTGTTTTGCCGGGTAAAGGGGTGACCGGCTTATTTAATGGTAAGAATTTTTGGTTGGGTTCCAGGCGCTATTTATTGGAGCGGGCACAAGAAACACCTGATATTAGGCAACAGGCACAAGCCTTAGAGCAAACAGGCAAAACAGTGATTGCTATTGGTAATGAGCGGCATGTGTGTGGCTTGATTGCGGTTGCCGACCAAGCAAGACCCAATCTTGCCACCGTATTGCAAACCCTTAAACAGCAGAATATTCAACATTTAGCGATGTTAACAGGGGATAATCAAGCTACCGCAGATAATATTGCCAAGGCATGTGGAATAGATACCGTGCATGCTGAATTACTGCCAGCTGATAAGGTGACGGTAATTAGTCAAATGGTCGAGCAATATGCAAATGTTGCCATGATTGGTGATGGTATTAATGATGCACCTGCATTGGGTAGGGCTAACCTAGGTATCGCTATGGGGGTAATGGGATCGGATGCAGCGATAGAAACAGCGGATATTGCTTTAATGGGAGACGATCTTGCTAAACTGCCTTGGTTAATTCAGCATTCAAAAAGAACATTGATGATTATTAGACAAAACATTGTTTTTGCCTTGACGCTTAAAGCCGTGTTTGCATTATTGGCATTTGCCGGAATGGCGACTTTATGGCAGGCGATTGTGGCCGATATGGGAGCTTCATTAGTGGTTGTGGCAAATGGTTTGCGGTTATTAAAGCCTAAGGGCTGAAGATATTTGATTTTAAGGTAAAAGTATAAACTAGGCTTTTTAGTTGATATTGAAAACTATTGGTTTATTGATAATAAACCAATAGTTTATTATCTGTGCTTAGGTTTCTGTATAATGATTATTGAAGATAGTAGTACTTCATAGAGTATTGATTTTATTGCTCTTAAAGAGAGTAGGTATAAATAATATAAACTTAAGGTTCGTATGCAACGATTTGTGACGGATGAATTCAATTCTGAGGAAAAATAATGGCTAATGTGAATACAGATACGCTACTTGAAAACAATAAGCTTTATGCGAGTGGTCAGCAAGTACATCAATCATCTCACCCAGGCAATCAGCCCATCAATCCGGCTAAGCACGTAGCCGTTGTTGCCTGTATGGATGCACGGCTTGATGTAGAGGATTTGCTGGGCTTACAAACCGGAGATGCACATATTATCCGTAATGCAGGGGGGGTGATAACTGAAGATGCGATTCGTTGCTTGATTATTTCGCATCATTTGCTTAATACCAATGAAATTATATTGATTCATCATACGCGTTGCGGCATGCTGGCTTTTACGGATGATTTGTTAAAGGCTGGATTAGAAGGTGACCCAGCGGCGGAAGAGCTACTTGGGCAAGCGACGGGGCGAAAATTTACCAGTTGTCACCATAGCTCTGCTACGCCTGCACAGTTTCATGCATTTCGCGGCCCACTTGAAGCACTTGATGCGCCTTGTAATGAACAACAAATTGAACGCCTTAGCTGGGATGTGAGGCGTTCAATATCCAGGGTGATGAATCACCCCTGGATACCGACTGAAGGCCCTGATGCTTCAACGGTAAGAGGTTTTATTTACGACGTAGATACCGGTAAACTTGCAGAAGTCAGCTACCCAGGTGCTATGGGGACTTTTGGCTAATACGCTAGATGTTAAAAGGGGCTTTACAATAAAAGCCCCTTTTGTTGATATGATTTTATTGGTATTTACCACTTAAGTACAACAAAGCGCTGCATATCATTTTCTTTAATCAGTAATACCATCTTTTTATCGCGGCGACTGGCTTTAACAGCCCTTTTAAAATCACTGACATTGCGCATGATTTGCCGGTTGGCCTGTAAAATAAGCATTCCTGGCTTAATGCCGGCCATTGCAGCAATCGAATTGGGTTTAACTGCCGTAATGATAATCGCTTGATTAGCCTTTATATTATATTGTTTAGCGCGTTGCGGTGTTAGGCCTTCTACTGTTAAACCAATATCATCGGCACTTTGTGCTGAGTTATCGGCAACGTGTAAATCATTATCTTGTTTGCCGATGATAATGTTTAGTTTTTTGCGCTGGCCGTCTCGTAAAACAATAATTTCTTCTTTTGTGCCGGGCGTGGTTAAAGAGACGCTATTTCTAAAGCGGCCAATATTATCCACTTTTTTACCTTGGTAAGAAATAATAATATCCCCTTGCTTTATACCTGCTTGTTGAGCCGGTGAGCCGTCAGAGACTTGTGCAACCAATATGCCTTGCCCTGTT
Source organism: Methylomonas sp. (assembly GCA_026989715.1). Taxonomy (GTDB): domain Bacteria; phylum Pseudomonadota; class Gammaproteobacteria; order Methylococcales; family Methylomonadaceae; genus Methyloprofundus. The sequence goes on along the minus strand of JALSIU010000194.1, from coordinate 13,489 downwards.
GCAACATTAAATGACTCAGCTAGTTCAGGCGTTAAGGGTTGAATAACTACACCGATGCGACCGCGTACGACCTCGCCTGTTTTAATTAATTGCTGTGCAATATTTTTTGCCAAATTGATTGGAATGGCAAAACCGATGCCCATTGAGCCACCGCTGCGACTAAAAATAGCGGTATTCATACCAATCACTTTGCCATCTAAATTGACTAAAGGCCCACCTGAGTTACCAGGATTGATAGCCGCATCTGTTTGAATAAAATTTTCATAATCATTAATGCCGACACTACTGCGACCTTTGGCACTGACTACGCCAACGGTTAATGTGTTGTTTAGTCCGAAAGGATTACCGATAGCAATCACCCATTCACCGACTTCCAGAGTGGAAGAGTTTCCTAATGTTAAGGCAGGTGTCGCGCTGCTGTTGATTTCTAAAATAGCAACATCGGATTTAGGGTCGGTACCTTTTACTTTTGCCGTAAATTCTTTACCGTTTTGAAATTTGACCGTAATTTTATCCGCATGGTTGACAACATGGTTGTTGGTCATGATATAGGTTTTATCAGAAAAAATACCATCATCGACTTTAAAAACAAACCCGGAGCCTTGTCCTACTACCTTTTGTTGGGGCAAGGCCGGTGCTTGTCCTGGCCTTTGTGGTATCCCTTGGAATTGGTCGCCAAAAAAACGTCTTAACATATCCTCATTAAAGGGGCTGCCTTGTCCAAAAGGAAGTGAAAATTGTTGCATAGCAGCTTGTGGTCGTGAACTCTCTACTTGAATAAAAACAACAGAAGGGGAGACTTTTTTGGCTACAGAAGCAAATGCTTTACCTGTATTACGTAAATTTTCAACACCGTCTTGTTGCGCATGGGTAGGCATTGCACAGAGCCAAAGCAACAATAAAAGCGGGGCATATTTATGTTTCATTTTATTCTCCAATATTTATGTCTTTAAGAAATTTGCACAATGGGGCTTAGGTCGCCGTTATAAAACTCAATGCGATAGACTACAATTTGTGGGTTTTATAACGGCTTTATCAAACCGTGTATCAGTAAAATGGTGTGTTTTTATGATATTTAAAGCTCAATAGAGACCTCATTTTGTTTCATTTTTTTAACTCTTAGGCCGAGTAATAATAAAAACCAGCCGCTCATCAACATTTCAATGGCAATAAGCAGACCAATTAACCAAAAAGCGGATTCGGGCAATGTGGCAATAACAATAGTGGTTAATATTAAGTTGAGTAAGCCTGAAGACGCAGGAAATAACCATTTCCAATCCTGCTTTTTGCATTGCAAGGCATAGCTAATTTTAGCGACTCCAATCACAGCAAATAAAGAGGCCAATAAAATGGTCAAAACGATGGAGGTTGCTAGAGGGTCGAAAAATATAATCATGCCGGCAATAAGATATAATAAGGCAATAAAAATATGCTGAAATTTTCCGCTCCAGTCTTTTTCTTTGGTTTGTATTGCATGAATCATTTGTATGACTCCGCCGGCAAAAACCAAGCCTCCAAATATAAATATACTGGTAAGGGTCAGTAAGCTACTGGCAACGACACCAACAGTACCCAATACGATTAAAAAAATTCCTAAGAAAATCATTTCTTTCCATTTTATCGGCAGTTCTTGTAAAAGAATGCCGGCATTTGTAATGGGGTCTTGCATTTTATGGTTGCTCATGATCATTGTCCTTTCAATATAGGATTTCGCATTCACTGACCAGAGAGAACTTGATATTCTCTCTGGTGCCAATGCGTTGATAGTGTTATCTGCCAATAAGGCGTTTAACAGATGCTTTTACTTTAGCATATATTTTTTCTACGGCGTTTTTACCATCAATTTCTTTTTTAAGGGCTTTAATATCGGCTTTTAAACTGTCATACGCTTTAGAGTCTTTTTCTGCATAGCCTAATAATGTGGCGACTTCCAGTTGCTCTTGTGCGGCATTTAATAGTTCGCGCGCTTGTTCTTTTTGCTTGGTTTTATCGAGTTCGGCCGCTGTTTTAAGTAAACTTTCAGTACGCACCAGTGCTAATGGCACAACCTCTGTTTCCACGACTATCGTCGATAGCGTGGTGGCTAGTGTGGTTAATGCATTGTCTTTTTTACCATTGATTAAATATTTAGTGGCCAATTTAATGGCATCCGGATAGGTTCCCATCGGAAGATACGCTCTACTAATGACCATTTCATCTTTCATCGGTGCTAGTAAAGACCGCGCGGCTTGCACTTTATGCTCTTTTAATAAATCAATAACAAGTTTGGTCTCCATTTTGATTAAATGCGGGGTTGTTATCAAGGCAGAGATGGAGACATCACCATCAATCGGCACAAGTTTAAGTTTTGGATTAGCGGCTAAAGCAACATCGAATTTTCCGGTTGCGGCTTGTAATGCTTTAATGGCCTCTTTTTCTTTGCCTTGCTCTGCTAACAGTTGTGTGGCATGTACGACTTTGTTGTAGCCATCTAATACGCCTTGGTTGACGGTTTCAAGTAAGGCCTTTTTTTCTTTTTCCAGTGCTTTAACTGCGGCATTTGACTTAATAGATTGCTCTTGCGTCATTAAGTTCTTGCCTTTTTCAGTGGTTGTATTTGTCGCTTGCGCATAAGGGGATGCCATTAATGTCACAAGTAATAAATGTTTGATGAATGTATTCATTTTATTCTCCTAATATTATTTAATAATATTGCCGGTTATTTTGTTTATAGAGCGCGTGGCTGTTAGCGACAGCCACGCGCTGTTTATATGCAATTTATTAAGTGGTTTATTTTTGCTCATCCACTTCTTCAAATTCCGCATCTAACACATCGTCATTATTTGGTGACTCCGCATCCGATGTGGTTTGCTGTGTTGCCGATTCGGTCGTGTTTTTCATCATGGCCGTAGAGGCTTCTTGCAACACTTTATGACAACGCTCAATTTCCGCTTTATCATTGCCTTTTACTGCATTTTGTAAGGCTGTTATCGCCGATTCGATGGCTGCCTTATCGGTATCAGATACTTTATCGGCCAATTCTTTTAACGATACCTCTGTGGTATGAATTAACTGGTCGGCCATATTGCGTACTTGAACCAATTCATGCATTTTGCGGTCATCTTCTGCATGTTCTTCGGCATCTTTTATCATGCGTTTGATTTCATCTTCAGATAAACCACTCGATGCCTTAATGACAATAGATTGTGATTTGCCGGTCACTTTATCTTTAGCCGATACATTTAAAATACCATTGGCATCAATATCTAAAGTCACTTCAATTTGTGCCGTACCACGTGGAGCAGGTGGAATATCCGTTAGGTTAAAGCGTCCTAGGGATTTATTATCCGCTGCCATTTCACGCTCACCCTGTAAAACATGCACCGTGACTTCAGATTGGTTATCTTCTGCCGTTGAAAACATTTCCGATGCTTTTGTTGGAATGGTCGTATTTTTCTCAATCAACTTGGTTGTGACACCACCTAATGTTTCAATCCCTAAGGATAACGGGGTTACATCCAACAACAATACATCATCCACATCACCTGTTAATACCGCCGCTTGAATGGCTGCACCTACTGCAACGGCTTCATCAGGGTTGACATCTTTCCGTGGTTCTTTACCAAAAAATGCTTTGACCGTTTCGACAACTTTAGGCATGCGTGTTTGTCCACCTACTAAAATCACATCGCTAATATCACTGCTGGATAAACCTGCATCTTTTAATGCTTGCTCACAAGGGTGCAAAGTGCTTTTAATCAGGTCTGTCACTAAAGACTCTAGTTTTGCCCGAGTGACCTTAATATTAAGGTGTTTAGGCCCTGTGCTATCCGCTGTGACATAAGGCAAATTAATGTCTGTTTGTTGCGTAGATGACAATTCGATTTTTGCCTTTTCAGCCGCTTCTTTTAAGCGTTGTAATGCCAATGGGTCATTATTGAGGTCAATGCCACTTTCTTTTTTGAACTCCTCGACCAAAAAATCCATTAAGCGCATATCAAAATCTTCGCCACCTAAAAAGGTATCGCCATTAGTTGCCAATACTTCAAACTGTTTTTCACCATCAACATCGGCAATTTCAATAATAGAGACATCAAAGGTACCGCCGCCTAAGTCATAGACTGCAATTTTTTGATCATCTTTACCTGATTTATCAATGCCATATGCTAATGCGGCGGCTGTCGGTTCATTAATGATACGTTTGACATCCAAGCCGGCAATACGACCTGCATCTTTTGTTGCCTGACGTTGTGAATCATTAAAATAAGCCGGCACAGTAATCACAGCTTCTTTAATTTCTTCTCCTAAATAGTCTTCTGCATCTTTTTTTAATTTTCTTAAAATTTGTGCAGATACTTCTTGTGCCGATAGTTGTTTACCATTTGCTTCCACCCAAGCATCACCATTACCTGCTTTGATAATGTTATAAGGCACTAATTTAATATCTTTTTGTACGGCTTCTTCCTCGAAGCGCCGGCCAATTAGGCGTTTTATTGCAAACAAGGTGTTTTTAGGGTTAGTCACCGCTTGGCGTTTAGCAGACTGTCCAACTAATACTTCATTATCCGCATAGGCAATAATAGATGGTGTTGTTCTGCTACCCTCTGCATTTTCAATAACTTGTGTACTTCCACCTTCCATAATGGCCACACAAGAGTTGGTTGTACCCAAATCTATACCAATTACTTTACTCATCATCGTTCTCCCATTTTATTAATAACATATAACAACCCTTTAATGTGTTGGGCTGCTCTCTTGGGTAGGTAGTTTAGAAAAAAACAAATAAGAGGTATGTCATATAAATGACAGTTTAAGATTTTAATTTTACAGAGGGGGGGCGGTTAGAAACGGTAAATATTGACGATGTATTCAATATTTATATGTCATAAGGAGGCGCGGGGTAGGGGGGAATCTTGGGTGACTAAAATGTATTATTTTCTAGTAATAGTGGGGCAATTTCTTGGGTAGATAAAGGTCGGCTGAATAAATAGCCTTGGTATAAATCGCACTGTAGGCCTTTTAAAAAGGTGAGCTGTGCTTCTGTTTCGACGCCTTCAGCCACTAATTGTAAATTTAGGCTTTTTGCCAATGCAATAATAGCGGTACAAATTGCGGCATCTTCTTTATTGCTGTCACAAAAATCAATAAAGGCTTTGTCAATTTTTAGGGTATCAATAGGAAACTTTTTCAAGTAACTCATGGAAGAGTAGCCTGTGCCAAAATCATCAATTGCAAAGCGAATGCCGAGTTGCTTTATTTTCTGCATGACAGTAATGCACTGCTCGGTATTATTGGCCAGTACCGTTTCTGTTATTTCAAATTCTAAATAATGGCCTGCAATATTATGTTCTGACATAATCTGCTTGACTTGCTCTACAAAATTATTGACCAGAAAGTCACGCCCTGAAATATTAACGGCGACATAAAAGTGGCAAAGCTGCTGTTGCTGCCAGGTTGCAATCTGTTTGCACACAGTGGCCAATACCCATTGTGTCACTTCTTCCATTAATGTGGACTCTTCTAAGATGGGAATAAAAATAGCAGGAGAAATTAAGCCTTCTTTAGGATGGTTCCAGCGAATCAATGCCTCCATGCTTTGAATGCTATTGTCTGTACAATTGACTTTAGGCTGATAAACCATAAAGAATTGATCATGCTCTAGGGCTGAGCGTAATTCAGCCTCGTAAAAGAATTTTTTGTTTGCTTGTTCCTCCATTTCCGGTAGAAAAAAACAATAAGTATTGCGACCTTCGCTTTTTGCTGCATAGAGTGCCATATCGGCTTGTTGTACGAGTTGCTCTTGTTGCATATTTTTACATGAACTGATTGCAATGCCGATGCTAGTGCGAATAATCAGTTCAGTTCCTTGATAATCTAAACTGGTTTGAATGCAGTTTAAAATATCTTCCGCTTTTTGACTGATAATGGATTGTTTGGCTAAATCAGGGAACAGTATGATAAATTCATCTCCCCCCCAGCGACAGATAATATCGCCTTCTCTCGTGACTTGTTTTAACCGCTGTGCGACTGTTTGCAGAACAATATCGCCTGCTTTGTGCCCTAAATTATCATTAATGCTTTTAAATTGGTCTAAGTCCAGAAACATTAACGTCACTGTCGTTTCATGCCGGCTGGCAAAGTCCATTTCTTGTTGTAAGCGTTGAATAAAGAAGCTACGGTTATATAAATTGGTTAATGAATCATGGTATGCCAGTCGAGTCATCTTTTGTTGTAACTGGATTTTTTGTGTGATGTCTCTAATATGGAGATTAAATTCTTTAACCTGTTGCTGATTTAATTCGACCTTAGTAATGGTGAGTTCGGCATTAAATTCAACACCATGCTTTTTTAACAGAATAACTTTATTGTGTTTATTAAGTGATAAATTGCTGTCAATAGGAAAATCGTCATTTAAATGCGCTCTAAATTCATCTTTGTGTGCTTCAGGGACAAAGTATTCGATAAAATTACGGCCTTGTACGCGTTGTAGGCTATAACCAAAACATTTTTCTGCAGCGGGGTTAAACTCTTGGATAATAGCCTGTTTATCAATGCTGATGATACAATCTAGCGAGGTGGATAAAATGGCATCGCGTCTGAGCTCACTAACCTTAAAGGAATCAATGGCGCGTTCTCGTTGTGATATTTCATTGTTGACGCGTGAGAGTACTTGATTATATTGGGTGGCTATTTGCCCAGCTTCTGTAAAGGGCTCGACATTGACCGGTTTAGAAAAATCACCTTGACGGCTATGTAAAACCATCTCATTGAATAGCTCGAGTGTTTCAGTAGTGGCATTATGTTCGGAAACATTTAGGCCCATTTGTTCTGCTTTTAAGCTGACTCTGAGTGGGTGCAGTGCATTGATTAATTTAAAACCATAGTAGCTGACCCCGAATGCGTATAAGCCAATGACGACAATACCTGTCAACTGAGTGGCAAGTTGTTGCATAAAGTTTAAGCCTGTATGCCAGCTTGCTGCATCTGTCAATAAAGTGAACGCAAGTGTTCCCCATATACCACACAATAAGTGTACAGGCACCACGTTAATTGCATCATCAATTTGGTATTTTTCCAGTAATTTTCCGCCGATAACAACAATGATGCCTGCTATGATGCCTAGAGCGATTGTTGCTAAAGGCAACATTAAATGACAACTTGCGGTAATGGCCACTAGCCCTCCGAGTACGCCATTTATAGCGGAGGGTGCATCCACTGAGCGATTGAGTTTAAATTGAATGCTAATCGCACTTAAGCCCCCAAAGACGGCCGCTAAGCAGGTGTTAAGAATAATGAGCGGAATATTTTCACTGATGGCTAAGGTACTGCCTGCGTTGAAACCAAACCAACCAAACCAAAGTAAAATAACGCCCAGTACTGAAAAGGTCAGGTTATTGCCTTGAATTTTTCGCTTGCTATCAAAGCGACCGGTGCGAGGGCCGATAATGATGATGGCGGCTAAAGCAACCCAGCCGCCAACAGAATGTACGACCGTTGAACCGGCAAAATCAATAAATCCCATTTTACCCAGCCAGCCGGTTAATTCGCCTTGTAATAAGCCCGACCAAGCCCAGTGACCTATTACCGGGTAAATAAAAATAGAGGTAACACCTGAAACCAGCATGTAGCCACTGAAGCTCATACGTTCTGCAACCGCTCCTGAGACAATGGTAATGGCGGTGCCACAAAACATCATTTGAAAAATAAAAAAGGCTAATGTTTTAGGTGCAAATTCACCGCTAAAGAAAAAATGACTGCTTCCGAATAGGCCTTGTGTCGATGCGCCAAACATAATGCCATAACCGATAGCCCAAAAAATTGCACTGCATAAGCATAAATCCATTAAATTCTTAATGGCGACATTAATGCTATTTTTGCTTCTGACCATTCCTGTTTCTAAGCATGTAAAGCCTGCTTGCATTAGTAGAACAAATGCGGAAGCAATAATAATCCATATAATATCTTGCATAGTATCGAGTCGTTTTGGCAATAAGAAAATGAGGTTAAATCATGGTTGATATGAATGATTAAGTATTATTGCTTTTTATTGGTTTTTTAAGAAAAATGCTGTAATGCCAGTTCATTGGCGGCAGGGTAGTTAATTTTTCCTGTTGCTAAAACGGGCAATTTATCAACGATAATCAGTTTTTTGGGTAAGTTAATACTAGCGATACCTTTTGCCTGTTGTATGATTTCTTTGCTGGATAGATTCATTTGCGTGGTAATCAAAATTAATTGTTCGCCTTTTTTTTCATCTGCAATACTGACAATAATATGTTGGCTGTCAGGCCAGATATCGCTAATAATTTGCTCACTTGCCGTTAAGGAAATCATTTCGCCACTAATTTTTGCAAAGCGTTTGCTACGCCCACGGATTGTTACATATTGTTCAGAATCGACATGCACTATATCCCCTGTATCATACCAGCCTTCACCATAAATGGAGTGTGGCGGAACCAGTTGGCCCGGGTTATCTGCAAGCAGGTAACCTGACATGATGTTAGGGCCATACAGGTGGAGTTTTCCGGCATCTTCAATCCCCGGAATGGTTTCTATTTTATATTGCATACTGGGGATTAAGCGACCAACGGTGCCTGCCTTATAAAACATTGGTGTATTAATGGCGGCTACTGGGCTGGTTTCTGTTGCACCATAGCCTTCTAAGATACGAATGCCAAATTTTTCTATCCATAGTTTTCGGGTATTGTCTTGTAATTTTTCGGCACCTGCAACGATGTAGCGAATATTGAAAAAATCATAAGGGTGTGCTTTTTTGCCATAAGCCGCTAAAAAGGTATTGGTACCAAAGATAATAGTGGCATTGGTTTCATAAGCCATCTCAGGAATAACGCTATAGTGCAAGGGAGTAGGGTAGAAAAAAGTAGTCATGCCATTCATGATGGGGAGCATGGTGCCTACGGTAAAGCCAAAGGAATGAAACATCGGTAAAAAATTAAGTACTGTATCTTGTGCATTAAAATTAATGCGTTCGGAAACTTGTTTGTGGTTCGCTAAAATATTGCTGTGTGATAATACTACGCCTTTTGGCGTTCCTTCTGAGCCGGAAGTAAAGAGAACGACTGCGGCTGAGTCAGGGTCTGCCTGTGTTTTTGGGTACCAGAATGCAGCTGTTTTAGATTGTAATAAAGCGGTTAATTTGTCAAAAAGGCTAATATGTTCAGCAAGGTCTTCTAAGTAAACTAAATGGATATTTTTTGCGAGTTGTTCGGCATCCTCAGTGAATTTTCCTAATTCAATAAAGCGGCGTGAAGTCAAGACCGTTTTGACTTCGGCAGTCCTGCATGCTGAAACCATGCCGTTTGCCCCGGTTGTGTAATTTAACATGGCAGGTACGCGCTCGTGTAATTGCAGACCTAAAACAATATTGAGCGTTTTGGTGCTGTTCGGTAAAAATATGCCTACTTTTTCATGTTGAGTTGTTATTTTAGCCAGTGCATTACCAATCGCGATGGAGCGGGTGATGAGTGCGCTATAGGATAGTGGGGTGCGGTCAAGGTCTTCGGCAACGGTATGCCGACTACCATGAATGGCTTGCGCATCAAGTAGTGCAGCAAATAATGTTTTCCGGTAATGGCTGGTGTGGAACATCATGTCGATCATTAGGTCTGTTAAAATGAGACCACTTGCATGGCGACGCGCTTTACCGCGTAACTGTTCATCTACTTCTATGCAGGTATGCGGCAATATTTTGATTGTTATTTTAGGGAAAAAGCGCAAACGTATGACATTATGTAAGCGTGAAAAGTGGGTGTATTGCGCGCCATCGATACGAATAGGGAGGATATTGGCACCTGATTTATCTGCAACCATGCCGGTACCGTCGTAAATTTTCATTAGTGAACCGGTGACGGTAATACGTCCTTCCGGAAAGATGACCGTTTTACTAGGTGATTGTAGGTGATGGATTAAATTTTTTAAGGAAATGGGGTGGGTTGGATCCATGCGAAAAACATGAGATAGCCCTAGGAAAGGTTTTAACCACCAGCGTTCTGCAATTTGACTATTAATGGCAAAAGTAATTTTGTCAGGTAAAAAAACGCCTAGTAGCAAAGGGTCTAAAAAAGAACAGTGATTGGCAACAATCAATACACGCTCGCCTGCCTTTTGGTAATTTTCCAATCCTGTTATTTCGACTCTATAAAGTAGTGTGAGTAACCAGTGTAAACTTTTTTTTAGCATGATTTATCTCGAGTGTTTGTTGTGGAAGGGGCAGAAAGAGGCATTATTTAAAGCGTCGTTTGCGATAGAGGGCGGCTATAAATTTATAGGTAGCAATATATTGTATAGGTCACTTTTTATTTAAAAACTTCTTCAATTGAGGAGGCACTTAGAATGCGTTCTATCCAGGTGTCTAGTTGATGCTTTTTAGCGGCATAGACTTTTTTTGCAACCCAGTCAGGTAGCGGATTGAATTTGAGTGTTAGCAACTTTAATAGGGTGTTTGCCTCTCCTATTGATTTTCCTTTTTCTATGCCTTTTTCTATGCCTTTCTCCAAACCTTCTTCTAGGCCTTTTGCGACACCTTGTTCAATCCATAATGGTACTGATTGCTTAAGCATGGCTTTTATCTCCAATAAACTATTAGTATGAGTTGTTGTGTCTTGAGGGACTTGTAATACTTGATTAATCCAAATGCTAAAACTACGTCGTAGGCTAGTTTGATTAGGGCTATTGAGCCATTCTATCAAGTTAGTGACGACATCAATAATATCTTCTTGCGAGGTAACATTTTCGAGTCTAAATATTGCCGCAACTAAGTTTTTTAAGGGGCTAAGTTCTTCAAGTTTATAAGCACCTTCATCTAATAACAAGTATTTGAGTGAAGGCAGATATTCACTAAGCCCACCTGGTACATGCACGATTAAGTCTTGGAGTTTTGTTGCCGCATTCCAGCGTTGCTCTCCATTGTACAGGACGACAGGAAACACAGGGGGTAAGCGTTGTTCTGTGGGAATGCGGTGCGTTTTGATTAAATCCTGGTAAAGCAAACCGATATAGCTCATGAGCCTAACAGCCATAAATTTATCAATGGTGGACTGGAACTCTAGCAATAAATAGACATAGATCCAACTCTCACCATATTTTACTTTCCAAATAATATCATCTTCTCGCGCACGTAGGTCATCTGAGATATAGCTTCCAGATACTTTTTCCAGTGTACTAAAATCAAGCTTTTTTACCCAGTCTTCATGTACAAAGCCTTGTAGTAAATCAATGACGACTTCCGGCTCTGAAAAAAGTAGTTTATAAGAGTGGTCATGACCTTGATGCATGATGACATTATTATTGTCTAATAATGGGTTATTCTGTACGTATTTTCAAAGGTGATTGGTGCTGATGTTTAGCCGCATAGCGAATACAAATATAGATAAAAAATTGCATACCAAAAATTAAGTTGGCCATGAGCAAATGAATAGGCTGAGCGACAGGTGGCATACCTAAACGGTCTAGCGAAACACCTGCAAGAATGGCGGTTATAATTAAGCCCATTAAAACGTATGCAAGGCGTAATAATAAATTATCTTTGTCTACGGATTGGTAGATTTTCCAGGCCAGCCATAAATTAGTAAATAAAATCATGGCAGAAAAAGAACGATGAACATAAAAAATGATCGGAAAACTATCACGCCAGTATTCACGGTCAATATATTGATGTTCGTTGGCAATTAAATCCACTGCTTCTCTAACTTGAGTCCCCATAGCGACTTGAATCAGTGTCATGCCCATTGCAACAGTTAATACCGTTTTAAATTGGCTAGGAAGTCGGCTGATGTCTATTGCTTGTAAAGCATCATTTTGTGAGCGTGCTATCGCATAAATTAATAATGCTACGATAAATAAAGCGAGCAACATATGCGCCGTAATCATTAGTGGAAAAAGGTGAGATTTAACAACCATAGCACCTAGCCAGCCTTGAAATCCGACCAGTAAAAAAACCGTTAATGATAAATAAAAAACGGCTTTATCTGTTTTCAGATAAGCGCGTGAAGACCAAAGTGTTAAGAAAATCAAAAAACCAATGGTAACCCCAGTTAGACGGTTAAGGTATTCTGTCCAGGTTTTGATGACATTAAAATCAGTATTTGCGTAGCCTACCGCATAAATCTCGTGATAATTTTCAGGTAGTTCGGCTTCACTGGTTGGGGGGATAAGTTGCCCAAAGCAAGTCGGCCAGTCTGGGCAACCCATGCCTGCACCTGATGCGCGAACAATGCCGCCTACTAAAATAACGAAGTAAACAGCAAAAATGGTTAATATTCCTAAGCGTCGAAAACGTTGTGCAGTTTCAATATTCATTAGAATGCCATCATGGATTGAGCTAATTCAACTTCATCAGAGACCCCTTCAATTTCTAGTATATTATCGTCGGGCGCTAAACCAAGGTAGTCAAATGCTTTGACAGTTGACCAATCTACACGACAAGCGGGGTGATCTGTTCCTGCGATACTTTGCAAAAAAGCGACTTGTACAACATCAACATAATCGGGATGAGAGCCGGAGTTGCGTTGAAAGTTGATATATTCTGAAGCGACCAGTTTTAATTCTTCCGGAAATTCCCAGGTATCCATAATAATTTTGCCGATCGCAGGGTGTGCTTTTTCTAATAATTTATTAAGGCGTGCCGGACTATCTCGGAATTCAGGAATATTTTCTACCAGCATCAAGATAGGCAATTTACCGATTTGGTGGATGAGGCCTGCCAGCATCGCTTCATCTGGGTCTAAATTTGACGAGAAGCCGGCAAGGGCGCGACTAATGGCTGATACATTAATGCTTTCTTCCCAATTTTTTCTAAAGTGTTCTTCTAGTAATTTAGACGTGGGTGTGAACATTTGTTGCATGACCAAGCTAGTGATTAAGGTTCTAATCGTATTATTGCCTAATCGAGAGACGGCCATTTGGATATTTTTTACTTCACTTGCCCCTTTGTACAGAGGGCTGTTAGCCACTTGAATAAGACGAGCAGATAGAGCCGCATCAGTTACAATCATATCGGCCAACTCATGTGCAGAGGCCTCACCTTTAGAGACTGCATCCCGTACTTGTAGTGCAATATCGGGAAGTGTCGGCAATATCAATCGGTTGGCATCTAATTCTTCTTGTACATGGACAAGAAAATCTTTAACGCTTTTAAATTGCATAATCTTTTTAGTATGAAGTAAATAATGATTAGGAACAAGAGGGAATAATATTTCAAATCTGACTTAATCTTTTGAGTATATATTCATACCAAAAATACAGTGATATAGCCTACACTTTAAATAGTATATGGCTATGTTGAAAATATTAGATCTGTCGGGACTTCCCCCTTGTCTTCCTTATTTAATATTGAGTGTCATTTTATCTTGATTTTGATTATTAAGCTGTAGATTTTTTAGATCAGATATTGTCTCTTTTAATACAACGAGTAATTGTAGCGATTCGGTGCCAGGTGCCACTAGTATGACTTCGCCTTGCTTTGCATCTGGGTTGGTTGAGTCAATAATGG
>JALSIU010000193.1 GCA_026989715.1 Methylomonas sp. | reverse complement strand
TTCCGCCTCAATAAACTGCCCTGTTTTACTTTCTACTTTGCAACGTGAACCAATCGCCGCGCGACAACCAATGGCCTCTAATGTCAACCCCACCATTCTAGAAAGTTGTCCTTCGACTATTAACTCTGGTTCAATCTCAGCGCGTTGTAAATAGGGAGCAAGCTGTGCCAACCACCTTTTATTACGATTGGCCTCCGGAATCGCAGCCGCATTCACTCCCATTCACCTTGTCGTTCATCGCCTAAAATAGTCGCGATTATCGTTGCCAATTTATTTTCCACGGTTGCATCAATACTCGATGTATCAGTTGTCACCAAGCAGCCCCCTCGCGTTAATAACGGGTCTTCATTCAGTGTCCAAGCGGGCGCATCCTCATCTAAAGACATTGCTTCGCGCACCATCAATGCATCGTCCGGATGCAAAGACAAAGTTACTTTTTGCCTAGCAACCGGTAGTGCTTTGACGGCCTCTTTCACAACAGCAACAATTTGCCCTGAATCAATTTTTAATTCTCGGCGTACAATCTGTTTAGCAATCATAATAGCCAATTGCACTAAAGATTCTTCAACCTGAGCATCCAATTTCTCTAGCGGCGCACTTAAAGACTCCAAAAGGGCAATAAAATGCACCACTTGTTCTTGTAATAAATGCTTATTTTCTGCATACCCTTGCTTTAAACCTTCCGCCTTGCCTTCCCTGTGTCCTACCTCCTTGCCTTCAACAAAACCAGCCTCATAACCAGCCTCCTTGCCTTTAGCAAACGCTTCTTGGTAGGCTTGTTTTTGCATGGCTTCAATTTCATCAACCGTTAGAATCGTAGAGCTGGTCTCTTCTAATGTAATATCCTCCGACTTTGCACCGGAAACATCAGGAACTTCCCATAAACTAAGTGCTTCTAACTCATCATCAGAAAAAAAACGACCTTTAGACGAGTTCATCACCACCGCCACTACCTAAAGCAATTTCCCCTGCATCGGCTAATTTTCTGGCAATACTAAGAATATCTTTTTGTGCCTGTTCTACTTCACTTAATTTAGTGGGTGGGGCTGCTTCTAAATCATCTCTTAACATTTCAGCTGCCCGTTTCGACATATTGCCAAAAATTTTCTCTTTTAAGCCATCTTCGACACCACGCAATGCTAATAATAATTGATCTGTCGAGATTTCACGCATTAATGTTTGAATGCCACGATCATCGACTTCAATCAAATCAGCAAATACAAACATTTTATCTTGAATTTTTTGGCTCAATTCAGCATTATTTTCCCCGACTTCTTCCATCATAACCTCACTGATAGCTCCATCAATAAAGTTCAAGATATTGGCCGCAGTATCAATACCTCCAATCGCAGAAGCTTGCGTATTATCCCCACCTGTCAATTGTTTCTCCATAATTTCATCCAACTCACGCAATGCAGCAGGTTGTACACCCTCTAAGGTCGCAACACGCATTAGTAAGTCAGAACGCATATTTTCGGGTAATAAACTCAGCACTTCCGCCGACTGGTCAGGGTCTAATAAAGATAAAATAATAGCCACAATTTGTGGATGCTCTAAACGCACCAAATCGGCAATAGCGCGTGCATCCATCCATTTCAACTGGTCAATCCCTTTACTATCGCGCCCTAATAAGATGCGGTCAATCACCGTGCCGGCTTTATCCGCGCCCAAGGCATTGGTCAGCATATCTCTAATATAGGCATCCGAATCCACCCCTAAAGCCGTTTGACTTTTAATGGTAACGATAAATTCTTCCAGCACTTCATCAACCATTTCATTAGAAATATTTGTTAAGCCTGCCATGGTTGTACCAATCAAATGCACTTCTTTCGGCCCCATATTTTTTAAAACGCTCGCAGCCCTATCCTGTCCGAGTGTTAAAAGAAATAAGGAGGCTTTTTCGACTTGATCTAACTCACTTTCTTCAGCCATCAGGGGCAACCCATGTTTTGATGATTTGTGACACTAACTTTGGATCTTCATCCACTAATTTTTTAACATATTCCAAACGCTTTTCATAGCTCTGCGGTGCTTCCAGCAATAACAAATCCTCTGCACCGGAAGTCAATTCATAACCTTCTTCATCTGCTTGTACAGGAATAGGGTTACCCTCTTCATCATAACGCACAGCAACCGGCACACCATTTTCATCCAAAACCGTATCTATTTCTTGGCCGGCTTCTTCCTCTTCTTCCTTAGCAACCAAACCACGCATCGTAGGGCGTAGCACGCCAAATAAAATAAACAAAACGACCAATGCCGCGGCCAATTGCTTCATTAAGTTAATGAACCAAGCCTGCTCCCATAAAGGTTCACTGGGTAAATCTTCCAACGCATCAGGTACTCGAAAAGCAGCATTAGTCAATACCACTTCATCCCCCCGACGCATATCATAACCAATGGCGCGTTTAACCAACTCAGTTAAACGATTAATATCTTCAGTCGCAAAAGGTAAGCGAGTGACCGAGCCGTCTGCGGCAACAATTTGTTTATTATCAATCACAACGGCAACCGAAAGGCGACGCACCGCACCCGATGCCAAACGTGTATGGGTGATGGTTTTATCTAATTCGTAATTACGAGTTAATGTTTTGCTCGAAGAGGTCGGTATCGGTGTGCTTGCATCTTGCTCAGCCCCTACCGCTAGCTCAGGCGCAACACCCGCAGGGGGGGGTTGAGCAAGAT
>JALSIU010000192.1 GCA_026989715.1 Methylomonas sp. | reverse complement strand
GTTTGCGTTGCAATTTCGGGTCAATGCAGAAGATCCACAAAATGATTTCTTACCTAGCTTTGGGCGCATTAGTCGTTATTATGCGCCAGGCGGGCCGGGTGTGCGTACGGATACTTCTATTTATACTGGGTATGAATTGCCCCCTTATTATGATTCTTTGTGTGCCAAGCTAGTTGTATGGGCTCAGGATTGGCCGCGAGTTGTGGCGCGTGGACAAAGAGCATTGGATGATATGCGTTTGTTTGGTATTAAAACGACGATTCCATATTATCAGGAAATTTTAAACTCTGAAGATTTTAAACGGGCAGATTTTGATACTTCTTTTGTCGAAGCGCATCCCGAACTGACTGAATATTCACTGAAACGAGACCCGGAAGAGTTGGCAACAGTGATTGCTGCTGCTATTGCAATTCATTCAGGTTTTTAGGAAAACATTATGAACACAAATAATATCGAGACAAAAAAACGTATTTTTTTCACAGATGTCGCTTTACGTGATGCACATCAATCACTTATCGCGACCCGCATGCGTACTGAAGATATGCTGCCTATCTGCGAGAAACTGGATCGTGCCGGCTATTGGTCTTTAGAAGTATGGGGCGGTGCAACCTTTGATGCTTGCGTACGTTATCTGAAAGAAGACCCGTGGCAACGCTTGCGTCAATTACGGCAAGCATTGCCTAATACACGTTTGCAAATGTTATTGCGTGGACAAAATTTATTGGGCTATCGCCATTATGCTGATGATGTGGTTGCCGCGTTTGTGGATAAGAGTGCTGAAAATGGAATTGATGTTTTTCGGGTATTCGATGCCTTAAATGATGAACGTAATTTGGTCACGGCCATTAATGCCGTAAAGCGTAATCAAAAGCATGCCCAAGGCACTTTATGTTATACAGCCAGTCCTGCACATACCTTGTCCAGTTTTCTGGATTTTGCTTTAAAGCTGGAAGATATGGGGTGTGACAGTATTGTTATTAAGGACATGGCGGGGTTATTAACGCCCTCTGCAACTGAAGAGCTTGTCGGTCACTTAAAATCCAGTATTGATTTGCCGTTGTTTTTGCATTCGCATGATACTTCAGGTATGGCTTCTATGTGCCAATTAAAGGCTGTTGAAGCAGGTTGTGAGCATATTGATACCGCTATTTCCAGCTTAGCAGGCGGAACCAGTCATCCGCCTACCGAAACTATGGCGGTTGCTTTGCGTGATGCAGGGTATCAAGTTGACCTTGATTTACCTTTACTGAAAGAGATAGCCGATTACTTTAAAGAGGTGCGTAAAAAATATCATCAGTATGAGAGTGCTTATTCCGGTGTTGATACAGGGGTTTTATTAAACCAAGTGCCAGGCGGCATGATGTCGAATTTGGCTAATCAGCTTAAAGACCAAGGTGCGCTGGATCGTATTGATGAAGTTTTTGCAGAAATTCCGCGGGTACGTAAAGATTTAGGTTTTCCACCGTTGGTGACACCGACCTCGCAAATTGTAGGGACTCAGGCGGTCGTTAATGTATTGACCGGTGGGCGTTATAAAACTATTACCAATGAAGTAAAACTTTATCTGCAAGGGCGTTATGGACGAACACCTGCGAAGGTTGATGCTGATTTGCAGGCACATGCCATTGGTAATGAAATGGTATTGGAGGGACGGCCGGCCGACTTGTTAAGTGATGAAATGGATAAGTTGCGTGCAGAGACGGCTGATTTTGCTAAAAATGAAGAAGATGTTCTGATTTATGCGATGTTCCCGGATATTGGGCAGGACTTTTTAGAGCAACGCGAAGCCGGTACGCTACAACCTGAAGTATTGCTTGATGCAGAATCATCGGCAAGCAGTGCTGCTCCCTTAGCGACAGAGTTTAATATTAGTTTACATGGAGAAACCTATAATATTCAGTTGACGGGAGCAGGACCGCATGAACAACATCAGCGGCATTTATATTTAACTGTCGATGGTATGCCGGAAGAAGTATTATTGGAATCATTGAATGAATATACCGGGCAAACTGAATCAGGCCGGCCTACCAGTCGAGGTGCTGGGGATATTAGTACATCAATGCCGGGCAATGTGGTCGATATCATGGTACAAGAAGGGGATGCCGTTGCCATTGGCGATCCTCTATTTGTGATAGAGGTGATGAAAATGGAGACGGAAATTAAAGCCCAAGTTAAAGGCAAGGTGGCCGCCGTGCACATTCAAAAAGGAGACCGCGTCACACCGGGAGAGGCGTTAATACAAATTGAAATTTAACTAAAGCACAATAAAACCTGAAATCGGGCAGGTTACCTTGCCTATTTCGGGTTTTATGAATAACGCTTTGCATCATGATAGACAGGGAATGCAGATATGAATTTTTATGGAGCGGGTGAAAAAGGAGATTTTAAAGTTCGTATGGCAAGCCATGCGCTACGACAAGGGACGTTGGTCGCTTATCCCACTGAAGCGGTTTATGGCCTAGGGTGTGACCCCTTAAATAAAGCCGCTGTCTTACATTTATTAGAGATAAAACAACGCCCTATTTCTAAAGGGCTTATTTTGCTTGCCTCAGATTTCTCACAATTGCGCCCTTTTGTGGAGGTGAGTCCCTCGATATTGAACCGCATTATGCCAAGTTGGCCAGGGCCTGTGACATGGGTTGTTCCCGTGCAGTCTTGGGTGCCTGACTATCTTACGGGCAAGCATCAATC
>JALSIU010000191.1 GCA_026989715.1 Methylomonas sp. | reverse complement strand
CAAAATTTGTCAAGTAACGGGTAAACGACCCATTACCGGAAACAATGTATCGCACGCAAACAATAGAACGAGAAGACGTTTTAACCCTAACTTACACCACCATAAATTTTGGGTGGAAAGTGAAAATCGTTGGATACGCTTAAGATTATCTGCAAAAGGTATGCGTATTATTGATAAAAAAGGTATAGATGTTGTTTTAGCAGATATACGTAGTCGTGGCGAAAAAGTTTAAGGAGCAATCATTATGCGTGACAAAATAAAATTAGTTTCATCTGCAGGTACCGGCCATTTTTATACAACAGATAAAAACAAGCGTACTATGCCTGAAAAAATGGAAATCAAAAAATACGACCCTGTTGTTCGTAAACATGTAATGTACAAAGAAGCAAAAATCAAATAAGCCTTTGCCTCTATTTTGGTTGCCTCGCGTGACCTTCCGTAGCGTTTATTCACTGCGTAAGCACGATACCCTCAGATTAACAGAGGGTATCGGACTGCTTAACTGATTGCGCACTACTTTTCTTGTTGCAGTTTATCTAATACCGCCTTTAATTTTTCCGTTTGCTTAAATAACATTCTATATTGCTTCTTAAGTATGTCCAGATCCTCGGTTAAACGTAAATTTTCTTGTCTCAGAGCTTGATTTTCTCTTTGCAAATCAGCCTGATCCGTTACGGCAGTATCAGCATCAGGGCTAACACTTAATTCCGATTCATTTTTGGTATTATCTTCTTGTGCAAAATCAACTCCTACTTCAACGCCCTTTGCATCTATTGTAAAAATTGCTTCGTTAGTTGCAGGTGAGTCCGGCACACTGGCCATGCCGCCCTTCAAAACAAATGCGTTCAATTTATTTTTTATCAGAAAAAAAACAGCGGCCGTACTTAATTGACCATCATCACAAATTACAACAATAGCCGGTTCTTTTTTTAATTCTTTCACCCGCATACGCAACGAAAAAAACGGTATATTTACACTGCCCTCAATATGATATTTATCATAGACATCCGTCGGGCGTATATCCAGCAGAGTCATATTATTTTGGTCTATCTCAGCATAATCCATATAAGCCAAAACAGGCTCTTTAATTAGCTTAAGAAAGCGATCTTTATCAATACGCGACAACACCATATCTTCCACGGCAGTGACCGTCATACTGCGTAACTCACCGGAAAGCAATGCATCTTCACCAAACATATCCGGTGCACATAATTCAAGTAGCTTTATTTCTTTAGCGCGTGCAGACGCTTTACGGCTTAGGGCGCAACACCCTTTTCTAATAATATAATAATAATCCCCAGGGTCGCCTTGATGCACGATAACATCGCCTTTTTTATAATGCACCTCTTCTAGGCTAATTAAAACCTGCTGTAAATTCATGGCGGGCAAGCGTTGAAAAATAGGCGATTTTAATAAAACGGACATCCAATCACTTTCATCAGTCTCTGAATCTTTATTTTCTGTCATCGAATCAGCGTCCTTCTTTTTATCTTCTATCACTTGCCGATCAAAAATATTGAGACTTAAACTAACATAGCGTACATTATCGATAGCACGTGCTGATATTTTACGAGGAAATTGGTGCGCTAAAGCAAATTTTGCCGCTTCAGTACCGGCAGTAATGGTCTCAATTTCGAATTCGTCCGCCTCTAAAGAAACGCTGCCCTTGATGAGGTATAAAAAAGCATCTGTCACATCGCCATTTTTAAATAAAAAATCGCCTTGAGGCACTTCTTTTACGGTAATATCTGCATAAAGTTGCTTAAACTGTTGCGCAGGCATTGTGATAAAGGGAATCAGCTTGCGTAAGGCTTTACTCGCCTCTACTTTCGGGTCTTCAGCCATTAGAAATTTTTTAGCATTCCTTTAAACAAGATGATGGAAATATGATTATAGAAGTCAAAGTTAGCTTGTACCAGTGAAAATTTTTTGTTTTACTGCTTTAAAAAATATATTTTTTATTAACCTTTCAACCTAGCGTATATTATGTCGCAAACTGAAAAGCAATTTATACCGCTCAATATAGCAATATTAGTCATATCGGATACCCGCACAGCAAAAGATGATATATCAGGCAATACCTTAGTAGAACGCCTAGAAAAAGCAGGGCACACTTTATTGACTAAAGAAATTGTAGCCGATGATATTTATCAAATCCGTGCAACGGTCTCACATTGGATTGCTGATAATGATGTCAATGTCATTATCAGTACCGGCGGCACAGGGGTTACAGGCAGAGACGGTACGCCGGAAGCCATTGAGCCGCTATTGGATAAAACCCTAGCAGGTTTTGGCGAGGTTTTTAGGATGCTATCTTATGACGCCATCAAAACCTCGACCATTCAGTCACGCGCGATTGCAGGTGTAGCCAATGCAACCTACATCTTTTGTTTGCCAGGTTCTGCCAGTGCCTGCCGTACCGCATGGGATGACTTGATTAGTGCCCAATTAGATTTTAGAACCAAACCTTGTAACCTTGTGCAACTAATGCCACGACTACTGGAAAAATAATGCACCCTTTATTTCTATTATTAAGTGCCGGTTGCGCTTTGCTTGCCGTCGCCATGGGCGCGTTTGGCGCACATGGCTTAAAAACCATACTCTCCCCTGAGATGCTCGCCGTTTATAAAACCGCCGTCACCTATCAAATGTGGCATGCTTTAGGACTCAGCATCATTGCCCTATTAAGTGC
>JALSIU010000190.1 GCA_026989715.1 Methylomonas sp. | reverse complement strand
CAAAGGCTTATTGCCTTATTAAATGCGAACCCAGGACGCTTTTTGAAGTTGGAGGAGGGGCAGTTTATTGCGTTAACCAGTGAATTGCGGCAACGCTTGGAAGATATTGCTGGTTTGGGGGAGCAGCAAGACGGTAAATTCCAGTTTCATGCATTGGCGGCACCTGCTTTAAATGATGCCTTAGAAGGCATGGAGGTTAAGGCGGGGGCGCAGTGGAAAGCGCAGTTGCAAAAACTGGAGTCTGTGTCCGAATTAACTCCAGAGCTACCGTCTACTTTACAAGGTGAGTTGCGGGATTATCAACTAGAGGGATTTCAGTGGTTGGCGCGTTTGGCGCATTGGGGCGCAGGTGCATGTTTGGCCGATGATATGGGCTTAGGTAAAACCATTCAAGCCTTGAGTCTCATTTTAGCGCGTGCCGCCGCAGGCCCTACTTTGATTTTGGCACCCACTTCGGTGTGTATGAATTGGTTAGATGAAGCACAGCATTTTGCGCCGACGTTAAATGTACAGTCATTTGGTACGGGGAAGCGTGAACAAATGATTGCAGATGCGGCTGAATTTGATGTGATTGTGTGTAGTTATGGGCTATTGCAGACAGAAGCGGCGTTATTGGCGGACAAAAAGTGGCACACCATTGTTGCTGATGAGGCGCAAGCGATTAAAAACAGTCAGACTAAGCGTTCACAAGCGGCAATGGCGTTATCGGGGGATTTTAAAATGATTACCACCGGTACCCCGATTGAAAATCATTTAGGCGAGTTATGGAATTTATTTAATTTTATTAATCCGGGCTTGCTAGGTTCGTTACAAAAATTTAATCAGCGTTATGCTCAGGCCATTGAAAATGATAAGGATTATGCAACACAGCAACGCCTGAAGAAGTTGTTAAGACCTTTTATTTTACGGCGTTTGAAAAATGATGTGTTAAAAGAGCTACCTGCTAAAACAGAGATTACTTTGCATGTGGAGATGAGTAAAGAAGAGCGCGTTTTTTATGAGGCGATGCGCCGTAATGCGGTCGAGGCGATGCAAGCGGTGACAGAGGATAAGCAGCAGCCGCTAGGGCAGGCGCATTTACAAGTGCTGGCTGAAATTATGAAATTACGCCGTGCCTGCTGTCATCCGCGCTTGGTCATTGAAGAGAGTCCTTTGAGTAGCGCGAAGTTACAGGCGTTTGAAGAGTTGGTGACCGACTTGATTGATAATCGTCATAAAGCATTGGTTTTTAGTCAGTTTGTGGGGCATCTGGCGATTATTAGAGAGTTGCTGGATGCAAAAGGTATTCATTATCAATATTTAGATGGCAGTACCCCGCGTGCAAAACGTAAAAAAGCAGTCAATGCATTTCAAGCCGGTGAGGGGGATGTGTTTCTTATTAGCTTGAAAGCAGGCGGGTCGGGTTTAAATTTGACCGCGGCCGATTATGTTATTCATATGGATCCTTGGTGGAATCCTGCGGTTGAGGATCAAGCCTCAGATCGGGCGCATCGTATGGGGCAGAAGCGTCCTGTGACTATTTATCGGTTAGTGGCAAAGGATACGATTGAAGATAAAATTGTTGATTTGCATACCCATAAACGTGATTTAGCCAGCAGTTTATTGGAAGGCGGCGAGGTCAGCGGTAAGATGTCGGTTAGCGATATGATGGCTTTGTTGCGTGAGGCTTGATGTTATCGTGTGATTTTGCCCTAAAGCCAGCTTTTATTTTTTGAGTCGTTAAAAAATTTCAAGCTGGCTTGAGGGTATGTTTTTATTGTAATTGACTGATTTCTGAGGAAATAATTCGATTTTTATGCAGATAGTGTACCGAGTCATTTTGAATAACGGCGCGGTCATTAAGCAAATCAGAAAATCTATTACCTTCAATGCCCACGCTGTTGGTGGATTCGGCAATTAATTTACCTGCTAAGGTCAGTTGAGTGTCACCTGTTAGGTCAATATCAAATACATATAAGCCGGTATGTGTCCAATTGTAATACATAGAATCAGGCGGGTTGCGTGGAGAAAAAAAACCGCAAGCGGGATTGCAAGCGGTCTCGTGTAGTTGAATAGGCAAGGCCAGTTTGTAGTGATTTGCACTGTCAGCCAATAAAGCGAGGCCATGATGTTCGTGTAATACGGTGGCATCAGTGCCGCGTTTGCCAATAATAATGGCATTGACTTCACGCAGGCTTGCAGCATTTGATACATCAAATAAGGCAATTTTTACGCCTTGCGTCCAGGTATTGTTATTTGCATCGGTGACAGCATCCTTACCCACGCCGAGTAAGTAATGCTGACCAATCGGCTGTAAATAATCTGAGTAGCCGTTGATTTCTAGCTCTCCTAAGACAACAGGGGTTTCGGGAGTACTAAAATCTAACACGATTAAAGGGTCGGTCTGTTTGAAGGTGACTAAATAGCCACGGTCACCAAGAAAGCGAGCGGCATATAAGCGTTCGCCGGGTTTGCCGAGATTTTCTAGGGTGCCGACGGTTTCTAAGCGTTGATTCGCGGAGTCTTCTTTTAAGACGGTGATGCGCGTGCGTGACTCTATATTCCAGGAATTGCCTTCAGAACTGGCGATGCGCAAAGTATCTTGATATTCACCAAAGCGAAAGGATTTTTTATCTTGCTCCCAACCTAAATGACCGATAACTTGCCCTGAACCACGATAGTCTAATGCAGTGTTTTGCAAGGAAAATTTGTGTATTTCGGTGATTTGTTCATTGCCGCCA